>NZ_JBHUMY010000031.1:0-61792 GCF_042685365.1 Paenibacillus thailandensis
AAAGAACAATCGTTTCTTTCGTTATCACCGCGTCTCTCAGCGGCGACTTTTATAATATATCACAGGCGCCTAGTTCAATGCAAGTGTTTTTTAAAAAAAGTTTTTTGGAATCTATTTCCGACTTGCATCTTGCTGTTTGGCGCGAGAACTAATGTACCACGTTCCTCCTGAACACGTCAACCTTTTTTAATACCAAATTCCGAAACTGTCGGAAGTGCTAATGGTATTGGGCGATGAAAGATATGTTGTTCCTACGACGAATTAAACGATAAACCACTGCACCCCGATCATCAGCGCGACGCCGGGCAGCCCGAGAACTACCGCCGTTCCGATCGTAACCGGGTTAAGCGGAATTTGGACGCCCGGTATGATTCCGGAGTCGTTTAACACATAAAGGGCGGCCGCGGCGAGCAAAAAGTGGACGCAGAAGCTGCTCAATCCGCGCCAGGACACGCGGTGCCGGACCAAGACGAATAACAGCATTAACGAAGAAACGACAAACAATACGAGCCATAACGTCTTCATTTTAGACCCCCCACCATTCCGGCCACTGCTTGCTTTGCTTAGCCATTCGCAATAACATTTCGTATCGCTTCTCTGCGGAAATAATCGCATATACCGCGTAGTCGACCTGATCGTCGCCGACCGCATATTCAAAAAACTGTTTCGCGTTTAGCCAATCTCTTTTGGCCTCTTCGATTTCGGCCCGGAGCTTCTCCATCCACTCCAGACTCCCTATAGGACTGTTGATGGATAGGCTTGCCGGTTTCTTTTCCAACCCCTGCTCGGGCATGCTCATCGCGTATCCCTCCCACGCTTGTCCGGTATTCTTTTCGTCCCTACTATATGTATAAAAGAAAGAATCCGAATAGAACGCCGCTTTACGGCAAACGGCAAATTTCCCGAACAAGGTGGCGAGATCGATCCTAAATAAAAACGGCGCCGTCCGGGGAAGGGAGACACCGCTACACAAAAAAGAACGAATGAGTCTGCAGGCTCATCCGCTCTTTGTCATCGCTATTAAATTAAGAGAGCTCCCGGCGCCCTTCCAGCGCTTTCGATAAGGTCACTTCATCCGCGTACTCCAAATCTCCGCCAACCGGAAGGCCGTGCGCAATCCGGGTAACCCGGATGCCAAACGGCTTGACGAGGCGCGAAATGTACATGGCCGTCGCTTCACCTTCAATGTTCGGATTGGTCGCCAATATAAGCTCCTGCACGCGCTCGTCGCTCAATCGGCGAAGAAGCTCGGCAATCCGGATCTCGTCCGGCCCGACGCCCTCCATCGGGGATATGGCCCCTTGCAGGACGTGGTATTGCCCTTGATATTCCTTCGTCCGCTCCATCGCCACCAGATCTTTCGATTCCTGAACAACGCAAATGACGGACGTATCCCGCCCTTTGTCCTGGCAAATATGGCAGGGGTCGACATCGGTAATATTGCAGCATACGGAACAATAATGAAGATTCCGCTTTACGCTGACGAGCGCCTTCGCAAAATCGATCACATCGTCCTCTTTCATCCGAAGGACGTAAAAAGCAAGCCGGGCGGCCGTTTTCGGCCCGATGCCCGGCAGTCGGGTAAAGGAATCAATTAATTTCGCTATCGGTTCTGGATAAAACAAACAGGCGCAGCTCCTTTCAAGCCGAGCAGCCCGGACAAGCTTAGAACAAGCCCGGGATTTTAAGGTTTCCTGTATATTTGCTCATATCTTTGTTCGCCATGTCGTCGGCTTTGGCCAGCGCATCGTTCACGGCAGTCAAAACGAGATCCTGCAGCATTTCGACGTCGTCCGGATCTACGGCTTCCGGTTTAATCGCCACGCTGAGCAGCTTCTTATGTCCGTTCATCGTGACTTGGACAACCCCGCCGCCGGCAGTGCCTTCGACGGTTTTTTCGCCGAGCTGCTCCTGGGCTTTCAGCATTTGCTCCTGCATTTTTTTCACTTGCTTCATCATTTGATTCATATTGTTCATTATCAATCACCTCGAATGGGAATGGTTTACCACATAAGAATTTAGAAGTTTCCCGCTTATTCCGGAACTCCAATTCTTATTGGCGATAAAACCTGCCGCTAAACGCGGCCGCACATCATCGAAAAGCCTCGATAAAGTTTTCTCAATCTTCTTTCACGACAACCAAATCTTCGCCGAACAGCTTGACGGCCTCCTCGACCCACGGCGGTTCGCCGGGTTCGCCGCCGCCCGCTTCCTCCGGCTGCAGCTGAAGCGGCTCGCCTCTCTGCTCTGCGGAGCCCCCGCCGGCGGAAGCCGAATGCCATTCTTTCTGCAGCACGGTTGCCAAACGCAGCGGTTTGCCGAAAACATCCTGCAGCACCCGCTCGATAATTTCGCGGTTGGCGGGCTTTTCGGTCGTTTCCCTATGAATCGTATTCTTGAAAGCGATGAGAACCGTATCGTCGGCCGCCGCAACCGGCTCCCCGTCCACCAGCCAAGCATGGACGGTAATTTTCGTTTCCTTCACGCGATGAAGCACTTCGCCCCATCTCGACCGCACTTGGCCGGTAGCCGGCGAACCGGCTGCCGCCAGAAACGGATCCAGCTTGACGGCCGTTCGCATGAGGCCGCCGGAGCCAAAGCCGCCGCGGCCGCCCACGGCGTTGCGCTGGCCGGACGGACGCTGCGCCGCTTGTGCGGCGCCCCGCTCCGGTTCGCCGGAACCCGCCCCGCTTCTCGCCAGCTGCTCCAGCTTGCGCTCAAGCGCCTCGACTTGTTGGCGCAGCCGCTGCAGCTCGGCGGAATCGGCGGCGGGTGCCGCTCCTTGGCCGGCGGAAACCGAGGCGCCCGAGGACGACGCGCCGCTGTCGGCGCACAGCTTCATGAGCGCAACCTCAAACAGCGTCTGAGGCTGCAGCGCGTGCTTCATCTCCGTCTGATAGCGGTTGAGCGTATCGATTAGCCGGAAGAGCCTCTCCGCGTCGAAGGCATCGGCCATCGCGCGGAACTTGCCTTCATCCACGACCCGTTCGGTTACCGCTCCGCTGCTGGGCGCAAGCTTCAACACAAGCAGGTCGCGGAAATAATAAATCAGGTTCTCCATGCATTTATCGGCGCTTTTGCCGGCTTGCATCAGCTTCTCGACTAACGGAAGAGCCGCGCTGACATCCCGGTCCCGGACCGCTTCGGCCAGCTCGTAGAACTGGTCCGCAGCCAGACCGCCGGTCACTTCGACGGCCCCCTCCAGCGTGATCCGGCCGCCGCCGAACGCCGAAGCTTGCTCCAACAGGCTGATCGCATCGCGCATGCCGCCTTCCGACAGCCGCGCAATATAAGCGATCGCGTCCTCGTCGGCGGCGATGTTCTCCTCCCTGCATATTTGCAGCAGCCGCTCCGTCTGCTCCGGCAAAGAAACTGGCCGGAAATCAAACCGCTGGCAGCGCGAGATGATGGTCGCGGGCAGCTTATGCGGCTCCGTGGTCGCAAGAATAAAAATAACATGCCCGGGCGGTTCCTCCAGCGTCTTCAGGAGCGCGTTAAACGCTTCCGCCGTCAGCATATGAACCTCGTCTATAATATATACTTTATACCGAACTTCGGAAGGCGCATACCTAACCTTCTCCCGGATGTCGCGAATTTCGTCAATGCCCCGGTTGGACGCGGCGTCGATCTCGATAACATCCATGACATGCCCGGCGGTTATGCCGCGGCATGCGCCGCATTCGTTGCAGGGCTCGATCGCCGGGCCGTGCTCGCAGTTGACGGCCTTCGCCATGATTTTTGCCGCGGTCGTCTTGCCGGTTCCGCGCGGGCCGTTGAATAAGTAAGCATGCGCCACCCGGTTCTCGCGGATTGCGTTCTGTAACGTTTGAATAATGTGCTGCTGGCCGACCATATCCCGAAACGTCTGCGGACGCCAGGCACGATATAAAGCGATATGTGTCACGCGGACCGTTCCTTTCCAGCTTGCCGTTAACGGACATTCGTCTCGATTGTTCTATTATACAATAAGAGTACGGCAAGCAAAACCTTTATCCGAATCGGGCCGGATGAGCCGAATCCCGTTCGGAGGCGACGAAACAAACAAAGCGCCCCGGCAGCCATAACGGAACTCCGCAATGGCGCATAAGGCGCTTAATCATTCGCATCAATCATATAATGAATAGTATCGTATTAATACCGTGCACCTGTTCCCGATACATGCGATCCAGGCGGCTTCCTTGTATCCTAGCTCGAGCCAGGCACTCCCCCGGCACATGAACAAACTTGCTTACGGCTGCTTCCTTCCGGACCTGACCGGGTTCACAAGCGTCCATTGCGGAGGACCCGACTGTCAACACTATTCACAAATGCCAGACCCTACATCGGCATGACCTCAAACAGGAATTCAACCCCGCTACAGCGGATTGCGAGTTACAGGGCACCGCTACCTCCCCGTCTAGCACGGCACAGATAAGTATAGCGGATTCGTGTCGAAATCGCAACCTCAGGTCATAAATAACCTCTATTAGGTGTCCGGTGCCAATTCCGCATTATTGGGAAACATCGACATGCACGTCATAACGGGGCATATTGAATTGAACGACTTTATGCACTTGGGCTCTCAATCTCTCCAATTCCTGATCCGGCACGCTTGGTTCGGCGATGACATCGACATCCAGCCTGCCTCCGTTAAAGCTTAGCCTTACGTCCCTAATGCCGTCGATCGGCTCGAGCACCTGACGGACAAACTTCCCGTCGCTTCCGTAATTCAAGTAAGAATACCGGTTCGGCAGGTTCGGATTGCTGTTGGACGCTCCCAGATACCCGTCGTGGCCGTAACTTTGTGTATGGCGGGGAGTCGTGTCGTTGCCGCAGCCGGCCAATGCCGCAAGCAGCGCGACGGCCGCAAAACCCCACATAAATATACGCAGCTTCCACCGTTGCTGGCGCCGCATTCGTTTGGTATTAGACATATAAAAACCTCCCTTTGACCATAGGATGGCTAAGGGAGGTTCTTGTATTCTGCCAAATGAAGGCAAAACGCACACGGCTATTAGATGCCGTATTTCTTTTTGAAACGATCGACACGGCCGCCTACGTCCACGAATTTCTGCTTGCCCGTGAAGTACGGATGGCATGCGGAGCAAATTTCGACGCGCAGATCCTTCTTAACGGAACCTGTCTCGAAGCTGTTGCCGCAAGCGCAAGTAATAGTGGAAACGTGGTATGTCGGATGAATATCTTGTTTCATCTCGTTCACCTCTTTCTGCCCTGGATCACATGCGTATCCAGAGTTCAAATCGCACATAAAAAAATTATATCATGCCGGCCTATGCGATGCAATGCATATTCGATCGGGTATTGTTGGCACTAACGTCTCAACGGCGAGCCGCGTAATAGGACGGCGGCAAGTGAGTGAAGGAGCCGATCACGACATCCGGCAGCTCTTGCCTGTAAATTTCGAGCATTTGTTTCATTCCGTAGATTTCGCCTTGCGGCTTCGGAATTAGCTCCAAATAGCTCTCGGGATCGATGTTCAAGTTACGCATCTGAATCATGCGAAGGCCGGTGCGCTTCGCAAAACCGATCATCGCTTCGATCTCTTCCTCCCGATCCGTCACGCCGGGGAAAATCAAATAGTTGATCGACGTGTAAACGCCTTTGTCCGTCGCGTATTTCAGCGATTTCTCCACGTTGGCGAGATTGTATGCACGCGGTTTGTAGTACGCGTTGTAATGCTCGTCCAGCGCGCTGATCGTGCTGACCCGCATCAAATCAAGACCGGCGTCCACGATGGCGCGGATAAAATCGGTCAAGCCCGCGTTCGTATTAATGTTGATGTAACCAAGCGACGTCAGGCTCCGAACGCGCCGAATCGCTTCGACGATGATTTTCGCCTGCGTCGAAGGCTCTCCTTCGCAGCCTTGCCCGAAGCTGATAATCGAATCGGGCTTCTGCAAATGCTCAAGCATAACCTCGACGACCTCGTCTACGGTCGGCTTAAAGTTCATCCGCGTTTGCGGCGCCACGAATCCGCTGTCGTCCGGCTGCTCGGAGATGCAGCCGAAGCAGCCCGCATTGCACGAATACGACACGGGTACGCCGCCCTCCCAGCGCTGGAGGAACGTATTCGACGAAGTCAGGCACTCGTAGCCAAGCGCGCAATGGGACAGGTGCTTATAAAGCCGGTTCTCGGGATATTTGCCGGTCAGATATTCGACCTGGTTTCTCACTTCGTCGCGGTCGCAGTTCAGCGGATCCCATTTCTCCGGATCGTCGCTTTGCTCTGCAGCCACGAAAAATTGTCCATCCTTCCACACGACCGACGTATAGCCGAACAACGGGAACTTTTCGTTCTTGTCCGTCTTGGCATAGCCCGGAAGGGCAAGCCGCGTGTAGCCTTGCGGGAGCAATGCTCCGACCGCCTGCACATTGCCCGGCAGCACTTGCATTTCGCCCGTTTCCGGGTCCAGTCCGACCGGACGCGTATGAGGCAATCCGACAAGCGTCGCTCCGCTCGGGAGCGGAATCAGCTCGTCTTCCATCAGTTCTATAATCATGTCGCCGCTCCGGCCGAGTCCAATCATATCCGGATGGTCAAACACGTTGCCGTTCTCGTCGGCATAAACGAGATTCATGCTGCTATTCTCCTTCCACTTCCGCCATCGGCCCCGTTACTTGGTGCGCGGTGCCGTACGGCGGCCCGAAGCTTGCCCGCCTGTATTCGTTCTAACGACCGGCCGTTCGGTCTTATGCTCTTCCGACGTGTCGAGCGACATCAGAAACTCGCTGTTGTCCTTCGTTTCCTTCATTTTTTTCAGGAAGCCGTCGATAAATTCAAGCGAATCGTTCATGTTTTTGCGAATGGCCCATACTTTCTCCAGCTCTTCCTTCGTCAGCAGCATCTCCTCGCGGCGCGTGCCCGAACGGCGAATGTCGATCGCGGGAAAAATGCGGCGTTCCGCCAGCTTGCGGTCCAGATGAAGCTCCATATTGCCCGTGCCTTTAAATTCCTCGTAAATGATATCGTCCATACGGGATCCGGTCTCGATAAGCGCGGTAGCCAGAATCGTCAAGCTTCCGCCCTCCTCCACGTTGCGGGCTGCGCCGAAGAAACGTTTCGGGCGGTGGAACGCCGCGGGATCGATACCGCCGCTCAGCGTACGGCCCGACGCGGGCACAACGAGGTTGTAAGCGCGGGCAAGACGGGTGATGCTGTCAAGCAAAATGACGACATCCTTCTTATGCTCCACCAGACGAAGAGCTCGTTCGAGCACAAGCTCCGCTACTTTAATGTGGTTTTCGGGGAGCTCGTCGAATGTCGAAGACACGACCTCGCCTTTTACAGAACGCTGCATGTCCGTAACTTCTTCGGGACGCTCGTCAATCAAAAGCACAAATAACTCGATATCCGGATTGTTCGTCGAAATGCTGTTGGCAATTTCCTTCAATAGCAACGTTTTGCCCGCTTTCGGCGGCGCTACGATAAGTCCGCGCTGTCCAAGCCCTACCGGGGCCAGCAAATCCATAATTCTTGTGGAAAGTTTGGATGAAGTCGTCTCAAGCACAAGTTTCTTCTGCGGATAAAGAGGAGTTAAAGCCGGAAAATGCAAACGTTCGGAAGCGAGATCGGGATTCGTTCCGTTTACCGCGTTCACCTGGAGCAAGCCGAAATATTTCTCGGTTTCCTTCGGAGCCCGGCACTTGCCGGATACGAGGTCGCCCGTGCGAAGATCGAACTTGCGGATTTGGGAAGCGGATATATAAATGTCTTCCTTGCTCGGCAAGTAATTGATCGGCCGCAAAAAACCGAAGCCTTCAGGGAGAATTTCGAGCACGCCTTCCATAAACATGAGGCCGCCGTGTTCGGCTTGCGCCCGTAAAATCGCAAAAATCAATTCTTTCTTTTTCAATTGACCATAATAAGGAATCTGGTATTGCTTCGCGAGCTTATACAGCTCTGTCAATTTCATCTCTTCCAGATCGCTGATCTGAAGATCGGTCATGTTCTCACCACTTTATTCAGTTTTCAAAAGCTTACATTTGCTTCAACAGCTTTGCCGGAATCGGCGCCGTCTATTCCTAGGAACGGCGCCTGGGCTTCCGGTTTTTGACCCGCGGCCGACCATAAAATGACGGGAAACGTCATACGGTCGCGTCCCTGATGATACGGTCCGTAAAGACCGTATCGTCATACGCTGCCGCTACGAAACCGTCTCGCGCCACACTTCGGCGCCCAATCTTTGCAGATTGTCGACCAAATGATCGTAGCCCCGGTCAATATATTCGACGCCGGCAATTTCCGTAACGCCTTCTTTGACCGTGAGCCCCGCCACGACAAGAGCAGCGCCCGCCCGCAGGTCCGCCGCACGGACTGCAGCGGCATTCAGGCTGCCGCCTTCGATGACGGCCGACCGGCCTTCGACCCGGATGTTCGCACCCATGCGAATAAGCTCGGGCACATGCTTGAACCGGTTATTGTATACATAATCCGTCAGAATGCTTACCCCGCTCGCCTGCGTCAGCAAGCTGGTCATCGGGGATTGCAGGTCTGTCGGGAAACCCGGATAGACCAAAGCTTTCACGTCGACGGCCTCGTATTCCGGCATGCCGACGATCCTTATGGATTCGTCCAGCTCTTCCACCTGTACGCCCATTTCGATCAGCTTGGCCGTCATCGCTTCCAGATGCTTCGGAATGACGTTGTCGATCAGAACGTCGCCCCGCGTGGCCGCGGCCATAATCATATACGTGCCCGCCTGAATGCGGTCCGGAATGATGGAATGGCGGCAGCCGTGCAAGCTGTCGACGCCTTCTATGCGAATCGTTTCGGTCCCGGCGCCTTTGATCTTGGCGCCCATGGCGTTGAGAAGTGTAGCTACATCTATGATTTCAGGCTCTTTTGCCGCGTTTTCAATCGTCGTATAGCCTTTGGCTCTCGAAGCCGCCAGCATAATATTTATCGTAGCGCCAACGCTGACGACATCCAAATAAATTTTCGCGCCGCGAAGCTGTTTCGCGGATATCCGTATCGAACCGTGATCGTTCGTTACGGTCGCGCCAAGCGCTTCGAAGCCTTTAATATGCTGATCGATCGGTCTCGGTTCGAAGTTGCAGCCTCCCGGCAAGCCGATCGTCGCTTCGCCGAACCGCCCCAGCATCGCGCCCATCAAATAATAGGATGCGCGAAGAAGCTTTACTTTGCCGTTAGGCATCGGCTTGGACTGCAAACGGGATGGGTCGATGCGCATGACGTCGCCGTTCCATGTTACCGAAGCGCCCAATTCCTGCAATATTTCGCTGTATACCGCCACATCGCTCAAATGCGGCAAATTGTCAAGGACAACTTCCGATTCTGCCAATAATGCGGCAGGCACTAAAGCTACCGCGCTATTTTTTGCTCCGCTAATTTGAACGGTTCCCCGCAGCTCTTTGCCGCCGCGTATCATCAGTTTCTCCATCAATGTGTATCCTCTCATGTTTTGGAAGACCAAATAGGATGCGGCAAGCAAGCGGAGCCGCTTGCTTGCCGCATCAGGCGAATTGCACCCGCTCGCGTAAAGGGCAGGTTATGCCTGATTGCTGCTTCCGAACAGACGGATTTTTTCGCGTACGACCGCCTTCATCGCATCGCGCGCAGGCGTCATATATTTGCGTGGATCGTAAACTTTGCTGTCGGATGCCAGCTTCTCGCGGATCGCATTCGTGCAAGCTACTTGGTTTTCCGTATTCACGTTGATTTTGCCTACGCCGGCGGCAATAGACAAGCGGATCGCTTCGTCCGGAACGCCCGAGCCGCCGTGCAGCACGACCGGAACCGGAATCGCGTCCGTAACTTTCTGGATAATATCGTAATGGATTTTAGGTTCGCCCTTATACATGCCGTGCGCCGTTCCTACCGCAATGGCAAGGCAGTCCACGCCTGTTTCTTCATAGAAACGGATCGCTTCTTCAGGCTTGGCGAGCGACGCGTGCTCTTCGTCAACGCTAATATCGTCCTCTACGCCACCGATCGTACCGAGTTCGCCTTCGACCGAAACGCCCATTGCGTGAGCCGCTTTGACGACTTCTTTCGTAATGGCGATGTTCTCTTCGAGCGGATAGTGGGATCCGTCGAACATAACCGAGGTGAAACCTGCGCGAATACATTTCATCGCCATCTCAAAGCTGCTGCCGTGATCCAGATGAAGAGCGATCGGCAGACCGGATTGCTTGGCCGCCGCTTCGGCAAGCGCGACGGTATATTCAATCCCCATGTACTTCAGCGCGCCTTCGCTTACGCCGAAAATAAACGGCGATTTCTCTTCCATGGCCGCTTCCGTAATGGCTTGAGCGAATTCCAGGTTATTCATGTTGAACTGACCTACGGCAAACTTGCCGGCCTTAGCTTTCGGCAAAAACTCATTCATTGATACGAGTGGCATAGTTGGTCTTCCTCCCAGTTCATTCTTTTTGAAAAAGATAAAGCTTGTCTATGACAGGTTATCCTGAGTCATTATACCACAATGAAGCGGACAATAGTATTGCCCGGGCGGCCCGGGCCGCTTGTCCGCAGAAGAGGATGGCCTGCCAGCAATTATAATGGCTTTTGGTCCGATGGGGACAGATATGAAGCGATTTTAATGTAAAGTTTAAGGAACCTCATATTGGCGCGCCGGATGCGACGGATGAACGAAGGGGTGCGGGCTTGCCTGGCCGGCAAGACGGAATAACGCTGGAAGCACGGAGAAAAAAGAGGCATGTTCGGGGCCCGTCAGGACCCCACCGCAAAGCGGTTGTTCGGGCTGTCGCCCCGCAATTGCATATTGACCGCAATCCGCATCTCGTCGATGTCGAACGGCTTCGTGAAATGCATGAGAGCGCCCAGATCGGTCGCTTCTTTAATCATGTCGAGCTCGCCGTAAGCGGTCATCATAATGACTTTAATATCTTTATTGATCGACTTGATATGCTTTAAAATTTCAAGACCGTCCATCCCGGGAATTTTCATGTCGAGCAGAACCATGTCCGGCGAATGTTCCTTAACGATCTCGAGCGCAATCTTGCCGTTTGACGCCTGATATGTATGGTACCCTTCGCTGTTGAACACTTCCATTAACAGCACGCGAATCCCGTTCTGATCGTCCACGATCAACACGCTTTTCTTATCCAATTTGACCCTACCTCCCGAGAGCTGTCACAGGCCCCTAATATTGGTCACTCCCCAATTGCTTAGGTATTCGAGGGATAAGATGGATAATCCTTCTTTTCCCGGGCAAAAAAATGCCGCCCGCTCTCCCGCAAGGGAAAGCAGACGGCATGTTACAGGTCGGTATACTACTCCGAAAGGCTCAGCGCGGCGCGGACAAAACCGCGGAACAGCGGCTGAGGACGGTTAGGGCGCGACGTAAATTCCGGATGGAATTGAACCGCAAGGAACCAAGGATGATCCGGCATTTCGACCATCTCGACAAGGCGGCCGTCCGGGCTTGTGCCGGAGATGCGTAGACCCGCCGCTTCGATCTGCTCGCGGTATTCGTTATTGAATTCGTACCGGTGGCGGTGACGCTCGTACACAAGCTCGCCGCCGTATTCGGCTGCGGCAAGCGATCCCGGAACAAGCTTGCACGGATACAAGCCAAGGCGCATCGTACCGCCCAGGTCCTCGATATCCTTCTGTTCAGGCAGCAGATCGATCACCGGATAAGGCGTCGAAGGATTGATTTCCGAGCTGTTCGCGTTCTCGAGACGAACGACGTTCCGCGCGTATTCGATAACCGCTACCTGCATGCCGAGGCAAATGCCGAAGAACGGGATGCGGTTCTCGCGTGCGTAACGGATAGCCGAAATTTTGCCTTCGATGCCGCGGTCGCCGAATCCGCCCGGCACCAGAATGCCTTGCACGCCTTGCAGCTTGCCCGCTACGTTCTCGTCCGTCACTTCCTCCGCGTTCACCCAGCGGATCTTGACGTCGGCGTCGTTATCGATGCCGGCATGGCCAAGCGATTCGACGATGCTCAAGTAAGCGTCGTGCAGCGCCACGTATTTGCCGACGATCGCAATTTCCACGCGTTTGTGCAGCGATTTGACGCGCTCCACCATCTGGGTCCATTCGGTCATGTCCGCTACCGCTTCCGGCAGCTTCAAATGGTTGCACACGATATCGTCCAGCTTCTGCTCCTGAAGCAGAAGCGGCACGTCGTACAGCGTGGACGCATCGATGCATTCCACGACCGCACTGGCGTCGATGTCGCAGAACAGGCCGATCTTCCGCTTCAGCTCGTCCGTCAACGAGTGCTCGGTACGGCATACGATAACGTTCGGCTGGATGCCGATGCTGCGAAGCTCCTTCACGCTATGTTGGGTCGGCTTCGTCTTCACTTCGCCGGCCGCCTTGATAAACGGCACGAGCGTTACGTGAATGTACATGACGTTGTCGCGGCCGACATCGCTCTTGATTTGGCGGATCGCTTCAAGGAAAGGCAAGCTCTCGATGTCGCCGACCGTGCCGCCGATTTCCGTAATGACAACGTCGGAACCCGCTTCTTTGCCGGCGCGGTATACGCGTTCCTTGATCTCGTTCGTAATATGCGGAATAACCTGCACCGTTCCGCCCAAGTATTCGCCGCGGCGCTCCTTCGAGATGACGTGGGAGTAAATTTTGCCCGTCGTCACGCTGCTGTTCTTGGAAAGATTGATATCGATAAAGCGCTCATAATGGCCGAGGTCAAGGTCGGTTTCCGCACCGTCGTCCGTAACGAAAACTTCGCCATGCTGATACGGGCTCATCGTTCCCGGGTCCACATTAATGTAAGGATCGAATTTCTGGATCGTTACCTTCAATCCTCTGTTCTTCAACAACCGTCCGAGAGACGCCGCCGTAATCCCTTTGCCTAAAGATGAAACGACGCCGCCGGTTACAAAAATATATTTCGTCACTGTGCAGAAAACCTCCAAGCTCCTATTAATTAATGTTTAGGTTTGCCCAATTATTTCGCAAACATGGATCGATGCGCCAAGAAAGGACTGTCCATATTATGGACAAGCGGAAATCGTTCGCGAGCGCCCCGGAACCGGGACGGCAACGTTTCGCCTATGGAATATAAGGGTGCTCTCGGGAGATAAGCGGTAACGATTCGTCGTTCTCGTTCTATATGTCCTTGATTGGGGAAAACGCCTTTTCGAGGCGTTCATTCGAACACGAAAAAATGCAGGGAAGAAGCCCCTACAAACAAAAAAAGTGACACCCGTAATGTACGGGGCACTTTCACGAATCGCCTGTTATTAAGGTTATTTGTTAACCAAATCTTAAGCCCATGCTATAGTTTACCTTCGCCGATAAGTCATGTCAAGCACGAAACGGCGCACAATCCTTGTCAGTAATTGTCGCCGTTTCCTGTTCTTTTGAAGGTAAATGTTATCGCTCGTCCTCGTCTTCGTCGAACTCGTCGATTTCTTCCTCGTCGGCGTCCAGTTCGTCCTCGGCGTCCTCTTCCTCGAGATCCTCGCCGTCCAGAACGACCTCTTCGTCGACTTCCTCTTCGTCTTCGGCATCCTCGAACAGATCGTCTTCGCCGTCTTCGTCGTAGACGTCGTAATCCTCTTCGTCGGATACGTATACTTCTTCCTCGTCGTCCGCGTACAGATCCTCGTCGTCGTCCTCGTCGTTGATGATGCGCGGCCGCTTGGAGTTCGCGATCGGATCCTCCGAACGCTCGACCGGATACCAGCGCTTGAGGCCCCACATATTCGACCCGACGCATGCGAAACGCCCGTCGATATTGATTTCCGTATATACGTGCGCGATCACATCGTTAAACTGTTCTTCGCTTAAGCCCCGGATCTTGGCGATTTCCTGAATGAGATCGCGGTAATAAAACGGTGTATTCGCTGCTTTAAGCACTTCGAAGGCCAGATCGACCATCGGCATCTCGCTAACCCGCTCGGGATCGAGCTTCAGCGCGTAATTGCTGGTGCTCATACCGTCACTTCCTCTCTTGCCAATATGGTGGCGTACAGTTCCATCATTCACATTTTCACCATATAGTAAAACCTATTTCCTATGAAAAAGCAAGCATACGCTTTAGCCCTTCCCACACCCGATATTGCGCGCCCTGTGAACTCCGCACATCATCGGGTTAATCCGCACAAAAAGGGAAGCTTTGTCCGTTAGGACATAGCCGGACTGATTGTCGAAGACGGCCGCGCAGCAGGGGGGCTCATTGGGGTTCCTCCATTGGAGGGGTTTGGGGAGGGGCATCAAAACGAAAAAAAGCGAAAGGGGGGCCCTTTCGCTTTGACTGTATCCGCCCGGCGACGGCATTTAGGTGCCCCCGGGAATGCAAGAGCCGCTAGGGCTCTTAATCCATCGTATGATTCACAACGTTTTTTGACACGGTTTCATGCCTATTTGCCGGAAAAAAGGCAGGTTGCTCATGCATGCGCCCCTCCCCCCTCATACAATATGGCAGCAACGTCCGTCGGGAGGGAACGTCAACTTGGATATGAACGCTTTTCTCCGCTGGCTGCGGGACACCGTTGCGAGCGCCCGCCAGAGTGCGCATAAACAAATTATACGATTCCAGCGTCCTGGCGATTACCGCCGTTTCCTGCAGGATTGGTCGGAAGTGAAACAGAACGATTCGAACTCCGCCTCGCCGTTGAGCTTAGTGAAACCGATACCTATCATTCGCGGCATTTCCTGCCCGCTGCCCTTCATCGATACGCCCGGCCGCTTCTCGGAAGATATCGTGATCGAGCATGACAGACGAATCGCCGTCCACTCGTCCCCCCAGAAGTCTTCCTTGTTCGACAAAGGCATTCCCTGGGGCGTTCAGCAAATTAAAGCCCCTTTAATATGGGGCACGACGACCGGCCACCGGGTCAAGGTCGGCGTCATCGATACCGGCGTCGATTTCAGCCACCCGGACTTGCGGCACTCGTTGTCGCGCGGCATCAACCTGCTCAACCGAAGCATGCTGCCGCATGACGACAACGGCCACGGCACTCATATCGCCGGAACCATTGCCGCGGCCAACCAGTTGACCGGCATGATCGGAGTTGCGCCGCGTTCGCTTATTTATCCCGTCAAAGCGTTCGACCATAACGGCAGCGCCTTTGTGTCCGACATTATATTGGGCATCGATTGGTGCGTCCGTAACCGGGTTAACGTCATTAACATGAGCTTCGGCATGAAAACCCGCAGCAAAGCGCTGCTGAACGCGGTAACGAACGCCCACAACGCCGGGGTGATCATAGTCGCTTCATCCGGCAACGACGCCAAACGCCGGTCGATCGACTATCCGGCTCGATATGCTTCGACAATATCCGTAGGCGCTACGAACAAGCTGCGGCGGATTGCGCCGTTCAGCAACCGCGGTGCCTATATTGATGTTTATGCGCCCGGCGACAAAATTATATCCGCTTGGCTTCGCGGCAAATACCATGAAATGAGCGGCACGTCGATGGCCACCTCCCATGTGTCTGGCGCGATCGCCTTGCTGCTCGCCTATAAACCGGGGCTGTCCCCTACCGAAATCAAGACGATACTGAAGCGCTCCCTCGTTCCGCTTAGAGGCGTGAAAACCCGCCGAAATATCGGCGAGCTGGACGTCACCCGCATGATTCAAGCCGCCGAGCGCCTGTAGCTTGGCGGCCTTCGTTTGGCTGCGGCGGATCATCTCTAATCTTATAGGCTGCTTCACCCAACTCGTGAGCGGCTACTTGCTGCGCAACAGCCCGCGCCTCGAATCCTTACCGTGGATCTCAGATTACATCGGCCCCTATGGGAAGCCTATCATGAGGAGAAGAATTCCTAAGGCAAAGAAAGACTTTAACGATGTAATCTTAACCTGCACAATGAAACCGCTCCATCGCTTAGCGGTGCGACCCGCTAAACGTCGGGCGGTTTCATTGAATAACTGCCACGCCTTGACTAACATTGCCGCCATGTCGAGCTGACTTGGGCGATGCAGCCGATTTTGTCCGCATTTGCCCGCGCGGAGCGGTTCGCGCAGACGATTAGCCCGTGGACCGGGGCCGAAGGCTTTACCGAAGCGTATTCGCCGTCGATCTTATGTCTGCTCGACTATACGGAACGGCTGTGCGGCATTCTTCCGGCTCCGTCCGGCGAGCTATGGTTTACCGCCCTGCGGCCGTACGCTTTGGACCATGGGGAGGATCCGACCGGAGAAACCGCCTACGGCCGGACGGTGGACGGCATCGCATTCGAGCTGCTGAACGGCATGGAGCAATCGGAAATTTACCGGAACGGCGAAAGCTGGATTCGATTCCCGGCGGGCATGCCATTCGGGCCAAATACAGCCTTTGGCAGTAGACGTTAGCCGTCAAATCCGGCGCCAAGAAGGGCAGCACCGGCGAATCCGGGTAAACGAGGGCGGGATCGCCGAGATGCGGCGTATCCGGCACGTGCCAGAAGCGGGGCGACAGGTCGTGGCCGGTATCGAACGCGCTGAACGCCTCCACGCAGCCGGTGCCCCGCGTGTTGCGGTTAAAGGCGAGCCAATCGTCGTAGCGGGCCATCGCCTCGTACATGCGACCGACATCGTACAGAAAGCCAATACGAACAGCAAAACGAATATGGCGATCAAACGGTTGCGCAACGAATAAAACACGGCTTGCCCCCTCCCCGCCCGGCTTCGTCGGCCGGACAGCATTTCTCGTTGTGCCCCCATTATATCGGCTGCGGCCGATCGTTCCAATGGGAGAAGCAATTTTTTTCGACAAGCAGAGACGATCTTCGTCGTCCAAGTCTTAGGGACCGCCTTATAAATTGTTATAAAAAAAGCGCAGGCGTCGGCGCCTGCGCGATATGCACATCCTGACCGTCGGCCCAGAGCGGCCGGCGTTCGGGGCGTGGATATAAACGTTAAAACCGGACAACCGCCTTTACCATATTCGCCTTGTCCTCGACGCTTCGGTCCATTGCGTTCTGGATATCGTCGAAATCGAACAGATCGGTCACGATGCCCTTGACGTTCACTTTGCCGGACGCGACCAGATCGATCGCCGTCGGGTAAATGTGGCGGTACCGGAACACCGTCTCGAACCGGAGCTCCTTGTCGAGCGCCATCCCCATCGGCAGCGTCATTGATACTGAAGGTTTTTTGAGCAGGATAGTGTTGGGTTTTAAAATATATAAACAAAAGAGCGGCAACTAAGATGCGGAATAAAGTCTTAGTTGCCGCTTTTTTAGTGCAGATGCCAGCACCGCCATTCTTATATTTTTGCTGTTGTTTCATTAAGCGAGCTGTCTTATTGGTTATTTTTAAAACAGCGCTGATTTTTAATAGAAATATTTACATCCTCGAATTCTCCAATTTCCAATACTTGGCGTTTGCTTATTATACTTTTGCACAAAACCGGGATTTGATTTTGTACATATGTCTTAAAAAACACATTTTGTTACCAAAGGTATTCTTTTAATTCCTCACAAAGTGCTTAGCAATGGCAAACCTCAACACTTTGGAGAGTGTAGTAATTCGCTTGATTATCCGAAATAAGAAAAAAAAGAGAACATCCACAGGGACGTTCTTCTTTTAATAGCGGCCACGGTGCTCAGTCCTGTTTACTGGCTGGCTCGGCCGCGTCAGCCGACCCGGCCTGCCCGCCGCCGAACACCTCCTCGACGAGCTTCGGAATCGCCTTCTGGAACGCCGCTGCCAGGGACATGGCGACGTCGTCCACATAATTCACGGAGGCGGTCAGGGTCTTGCTGCCGTCTGGCGTGCTGTACATCAATGCCGCGTAGCCCGAAATGCCGCCGTTGTGGGTGATGATGGTAACGTCGCCGTTCGGACCGGCGTTCTGCACGAACACCCCCAGGCCATACCCGATTTTGGGATACGGCTTGCACATCTCGGCCAGCAGCGGGGCCGGGAGGAGCTCGCCGCCCATTAGCGCGGAGATGAACGTGTGGAGATCCTTGGTGGTCGAGATCATGTCGCCGCCGGTGGAGATCCAGGAGGGGTTCTGGCGGGTGATGTCGACCGTCTTCTGCTCGCCGGCGTCCTCGTACCGGTAGTAGGCGTGGGCGTGTGGTTCGGGGATCTCCGGCTGCGTGTCTGGTACCACGGTACCAGACAGCCCAAGCGGCCCCAGAATCAACCGCTGCATCTCCTCGGCGAGCGAGCTGCCGGTGACCTTCTCGATCAGCAGCCTGGCCAGCACGTAGTTGGTGTTGGAATAGCTCCAGTCCGTTCCCGGCTCGAATCGCGCCGGCTTGGATAAAGCCAGCTGTACCAGCTCCTCCGGCCGGTAGGTCTTGAACCGGCTGTCTACCCACTCCTGGCCCTGCCAGGGGATCCCCGGCACGACCGTCCCGTCTTCGTAATACTCGCCGGTGAAGTTGAACACCCCGCTGGTGTGTTGCAGCAGCATCCGCACCGTGATCCGCCGGTCCAGCCCGAACTCAGGCAGGTAGTCTACCACCGGGTCGTCCAGCCCGATCCTGCCCTCGGCAACCAATTGCAGCACCACGGTCGCGGTGAAGGTCTTGGTGTTGCTGCCTATCCGGAAGTGCCCGTTTGTAGGCGGCTTCGCCTCCTCGCCCAACCTGCTCACCCCGGCGCTGCCGACCCACTCGCCCTGCTCATCGTTCACGCGCAGCTGCACCCCGAGGAAACCGGAATCGACGATCTCTTGGATGGCCTTCTGCAGCTCCGGGCGATCCTGACCGGCAGCGAATCCTTTTTCCTTCATATTTTCTAACGAACTAAAATTTTCTGTTGTTTTCTTTTCCATTTAATTTCCCTCACTTTACTTTTTTATCAGTCCTATTGTTTTAAACTACAGACTCTCTCCCAGCTTGGCGTCTTCCTTTATCAAAGAATCCGCTTGTGTTCTTTCACTATAGAAGGCTCCGAAACGTCACCTTTCAGCACTTGGAGCTGCTTGTTGGATTTTTGCAGTCCTTTGCTTGAATGGTCTTGGTTTGCATCGGATCCCCTCCCTTAAATGACTGTGACTTTTGACAAATTGGCATCCATGCCTTTGAGAGCAGCAAATGTCAGTTTATCCATCGTCGCGCCGTCAAAGCAGATCGTTTTGATCATGCGATAGTACTTCTTAGTAAAGGTAAACCCCGGTTGGAAAGAAACATTATTTAATGTAGCGCCCTTGAACGAAGCGTTGCTTAATTCCGCTCTGTCAAACTTCACGCCGATAAACGTCTGTCCGTCGAAACGCTGCCCGCTTAGATCGGAGTAATTGAAGTCAACCCCGTCAAACCAACAGCCCTCAAATATCGTTGTTTTCAGATCCGTTTTTGTTAACGTGACGTCGGTCATCCTTACGCCCGTGAATTTGGCTGCGTTAAGATTCGCGCTGCTGAAGTTGGTTCGTACAAGAATCGACTTATTGAAGCTTGTATTTGTCAGGTCAAGTGCAGACAGGCTGCAGTCCGTCAGATTCGTGCCGTCAAAGTTGGCTTCGCGTACGTCGCTTCTATTAAACGTACTGCCGGTCAAATCCGAGCCCGAAAAGTCGGAACCGGCGAGCGTGCTGCCCTTAAACTGTCCTTTATGGGCCGTAACGCCCGCTAAGTCACTCTTCGCCAGGTTGCTTCCACTAAAGTTGGTCACGACTTGCTGTTCCAGCGAGCGGGTCATTGTCAATTTCTGATTCATTACATTCACATCTCCTTATAATAAGTTTTCTAACAAGCACTTTGAATCCGGATCACCTATTAATACCAACCGTTGGTATGTATAGGCTTAAAAATAAGCTGCCTCTCGGCAGTTTAGTTTTCTTTGCTGACTTCTCTAGCTGACATACGCAACAGTTCCTCGTACCGTTGAATCATTTGCTCATCGAACAGCTCAAGCCCCAGGCCTTTCAATATTTCATCGAAAAGCCTTACCTTGCGCAACACTACCTCGGGCGAAGCTGGAATGACCGCCGGGTTTAGCCAAATGTTGGTGAGTACCATCAGCACTTCGCTTAGCTCCCTAGGATAGTCGGTTCGGATCGATCCGTCTCGCATACCCTGTTCGATAATGGGCTGGATATAGATGGGTACAGCTTTATCGATTATGTTCTCGATCAGTGCCGCCAGCATCTTCGGATTACCCAAGAGGTTCGGTGCCACCGATGCCAATTCGTCTTGGGCGGGATTTTCGAGAGAGACGAGGGAAATCTTGCGAAGCTTTTCCCGTCCGTTCAGCTCCTTGTCGTCCCGGATACCGGACAGAATATCATCAACACCTTGGAACAAATGGTCGGTGACAGCCTGCAGGATCTCCTCCTTCGACTTGAAGTGATGGTAAATTGCCCCTTTTGTCAGCCCGCCCAGCTCGTTGATGATATCCTGAATGGAAGTATGTTCGTATCCCTTTTGAATGAACAGGTTAAGAGCTACGGTTAAGATTTGGTTGATTGTTTCTTCAGGATATTTATTCCTTGCCATACGTCTCCTTTTTTCATACATTCGGTTGGTATGTAATAAATATATCCCACCATCCTTTTAATGTCAACAACAAAATCATTTCATTTGGGTGTTCGGGCGGCAAGCTGCCTTCAGTTAGCCTTTCACGATTATTTGAATGTACAAAATGTTCACGTGAAGTAAGGTAACCCGTGTTTCAGAAATCCTAGAAAGGACTAATGCGGATTAAGTATCGCGGAGTTGGCTGCCTCGCCCTTCCCATTTACGAAGCCAGAAACACAAAATAACCAACTCCGTTGAGTTAGTTATTTTTTTCCATTATCGGAATGAATGGCTTATGTAAGGCTGGGAAACCCAAAATCTTTCTCACTCGCTTTGTGGTCTCATGAAATCAACGAATGGAAAGTCATAGCCATAATCTGTGGTTATGACATTTCCACTCCAACTCCCTGACTCCCCTCACGGAAAAAGGATACTGTCCATAGCGTGTCCCATCTTGACAATGGTCGCAAATCCCCCCAATACCGCCGAAGGTATAACGTTTTTTCCAACCATGCTTAGCGATGCAGCCACTGGGATCGTGCCGAATGAAAGGAGGCAAGCGAGCATATTCATCCGGATTCCCTCCCAAATGATTGCCGGATCAATTTGTTGTGTAAATGACGCTATAAGTCCTGTCGAAATTACCGAAATGCTTGAGAGAGCCGATGTGATTACCATCAACAGAAACACGGTTGCCAGTTTTGCAAAGAGAATCCTGGTTCGCGAAATAGGGTATGAAAACAATTGATTGATCGTGCGTTCCTGATATTCGCGCGTAATAATATAGCCGACCATCAATGCGAACAGAAACGGCGACAATATCGTAATCGTCATTCCTTGTCGGTAAAACAAATCCTGCAGGTCAATGCCTGCAGGAGTGCCATCGGGGGTTATCTTTGGCAAGAAAGCGGACAAAGTGACCAGGTTGGCCGGTATAGCGCCAAGAAGAACCAGCCAATGAATCTTTGTGTTTTTTAACTTCATCAATTCCGTTAGGAGAACGTTAAACAAGCTTTTCGCCTCCCGTTAGTTTTAGGAAATAGTCCTCAAGGCTGTCTCCAGACAACGCCAATTCCTTTACGCCGACCCCGTTGTTCGCCAACGTCAAGCTCACCTGCTCCGGCTGGTCCAGATACTCGTACACACGCAGGACGCCGGGACCAACTGCGACATAATCGGTCGTTCCAAGCTGTTGTTCCAGAATCAAAGTCGCTTTCCGATCGTCCGTCACCCTCATCTCAAGATAGCGCCGGGTCTTCTTTTGCAACGTTTCGCGGTCTATTTCTTCAAGTAAATTTCCTTTATGAATGATGCCGATTTTACTCGCCAACAGCTCGATTTCGCTTATCAAATGACTGGATATGAGAAACGTTATTCCTCGTTTCCTGGCAAGCTCCAAGAAGAGTTGCCGCATTTCTTTGATTCCCACCGGGTCCAAGCCGTTCGTTGGTTCGTCTAAAATGAGCAGTTCAGGGTGGTGAAGCAGAGCTCGGGCAATTGCAAGCCGCTACTTCATTCCGAGTGAATATTTTTTAACTTTTTCGTTCTTGGCGTCAAGCAATCCGACAGTCGATAAAACATCATCTATACATTCACTTCCTCCCGTATGGTAATACCGATCTCTTTACCGTCAAGACCGTAACGTAAAGCATTCGACAGAATGTTATCTAGAACTCGTCGCAGATGCGCCCGGTCAGCTATGACGCAGTAAGGGGAATCCGGGATATCGATCGTCGGTGTAATTCCAGTTTTCTGAAATTACGGATAAAACCCTACCAAGGCTTCCTGCACAATGTCTGTCAAGTTGACTCGATGCAGCTCGACATGTAAATCATCGGCTTCCGATTTCGCCAGTTCGAAAAATTCCTGCAATCGTTCGTGTAATGCGTTACCTTTATCGGCGGCTATGCGGAGAAACTTGTTCTTTTCTTCGGCTGTCAGTATCTTGTCGCACCGTAATGCCTCGATATATCCAAGCAAAGATGTCAGCGGAGTACGTAAATCGTGCGAAATGCCGACGATTATCCGCTTGCGCTCTTCCTCCAAAAATCGGGTGCGTTCGAACTACTTCGGGATACGGATTCCGTCAATATTTTTTTGCAGATAACATCGATCGCCCGGTTGACACTTCAAATATTTTTGAAATATAATCATTTCAAAAATATTTGAATTATTGAGGAGTGTTCACCAATGCCGATCGATCAAAAAGCAAGCCTGCAACACGCGGGACCCGGGATGGCCACCGGCAAGCGGCGTGCCATGGGATGGAGTTTGGCTTTACTGGCATTCGCGCAGCTCATCTATTCGCTTGACATCAATATCGTATTTGTAGCGCTGCCGGAGATCGGCCAAGGACTGGGATTTTCGGAGCAGTCGCTGCAATGGGTCGTCAGCGCCTATACGATCTTTTGCGGGGGCTTTTTGCTTCTCGGCGGCCGCGCCGCGGACTTGCTCGGACAGAAGCGGATGTTTATTTTCGCCTTACTTCTTTATGCGGCATCATCTTTATTGGGGGGATTGGCTTGGAGCCCGATTCTCATCATCATTGCCCGCGCCATTCAAGGGGTCGGCGCGGCGTTCCTGTTTCCCGCGACTTTATCGCTGATTAACCGGCTGTTTGAGGAAGGCCCCCGCCGTAACCGCGCTCTTGCGGTATGGGGCGGAGCCGGCGCAAGCGGGCTGACGATCGGCTCGCTTTTAGGCGGGCTGCTTACCGACGCTTTCGGCTGGGAGGCCGTCTTTTACGTCAATGTGCCGCTTGCCGGCATCGCCGCTCTCGTCGCACTGTTCCTTATCCCCCGCGACGAAGCGAGGAGCCGAAAGCGCCATTTTGATTTGCCCGGCGCGATTACGGTGACCGCGGGAGCTACTTTATTCGTTTATGTATTGGTGCAGGGGCCCGAATACGGCTGGAGTTCCCCGAATATTATCGTCTGCGCGATATTGTCGTTGGCACTCCTCTCGATCTTTGCTTTTATTGAAAAACGCAGCAGCGACCCGTTAATGTCGATCCGTCTTTTCGGCAATCGCAGTCTGGTTGCCGGGATGTCCATCACGTTCATTTTTATGGGAACGTTCGGAGCCCTGCCCTATTTCTTGACGACGCTTTTTCATAACGTGCACGGATACAGCGCTCTGCAAACCGGCCTTGCCTTCATCGTTCCTTCGTTGGCTATTGCAATCGGCACTCAGCTGGGAGAACGGCTGGCTTCCCGCATGCAAACCCGCAGCACGCTGCTTATCGGCATGGGGGTCGGAATCGTCGGGACGATGCTCATTCCGTTAGGCGCCTACCCCGGCAGCACATACTTGACCATCGTTCCGGGCCTCATTATATCCGGGATCGGCCAAGGCATTACTTGGACCGGCATGTGGATTGCCGCATCAAGCGGCGTTGCGCAGGAAGATCAAGGGGTCGCTTCCGGAATGGCTTCAACCACCTTGAACATCGGAAATGCAATCGGCCTGGCCGTCTTGATCGCCGTTGCCAACTCGGCCATTCAAGGAAAGACGGGGGAGTCGCTGATCGAAGCGGCTGCCTCAGGCCAACGATTGGCCATCTATCTTGCCGCGGCGGGCATTTTTATCGGAGCATTGATCGCCTTGCTGCTTCCGCGAAAGCATTAATCAAAAAAGCGTTATCCTAATGAAACATTTACGGCGAATTCGTCGACGTGGCGAAGCGCGGCCCCTACCGCCGACGCCTCCTGCGTATAGCGGCACGCTTTCACGTAACTCCCGTCGCGTTCGAACGTGTTTCGGTCGGCGACCATGGCGGCGAGCTTCGGCAAGTGCTTATCGATATATGCTCCGACATAGCCGCCGATGATAACGTTGCAATCGAACGCCATGCGCAAATTGTTCAGCGCGACGGCCAAATGCTCCATATAGCGATCCCACGCGGCCATAGCGTCCCGGTCCCCGGCGTCCACCTTCGCGAAAAAATCGTCCAAATTCCCGTTCGCGAGGCTCGACAGCACCTGGGCGTTGCAGTAAGCGTCCAGACAACCGCTTTTGCCGCAATAGCAGACGTCGCCTCCGGGCACCAATGTCATATGCCCGAATTCGCCGCCGCGCTGATTGTCGCCCTTATAGATGCTGTTGGTCGTATAGACCGCGCCGCCGACGCTGTTGCTGAGCGACAAGTAGACGGACGCCTCCATCTCGGCTTGGCCGTGGATTTCGGCGGCGCACGCGGCGTTGGCGTCATTCGCGAAGAAGCACGGGTACGGGATGCGGCTCGTAAAAGCTTCCGTCGCGAAGCTCATGACGCCGATAACGTGGGAGCTGACGATCGCCATGCCATCCTCGGACACGATGCCCGGAATGGAGATGCCTACGCCGAGCAGCGAATCCCGCGGCACGGCGCAGCGGTCGATGAACCGCTCGATCGCTTCGGCAAGCAGCCGAAAATAATGATCCTCGGCCCGGAAAGGCTGCATCAGCCGCTCTTGGCGCAGCAGCGCGCCGGACAGGTCGACGAGCACGATGCCGATATGCTGCCGCGTTATCTCGACGCCTATCGCATGGCGGGCGCCGGGAACGATCGAGATGGCTTTCGCCTTGCGGCCGCCCGTCGACTCGAAGGTGCCCGTTTCCGCCAGAAGCCCTTCCGCGATCAATTCCTTCACGTTCTGGAGCACGGTCGGCATGCTCATGCCGAGGCCGGCGGCGATCCCTTGCTTCGATGTCATTCCGTTCGCGTAAACATAACGATATATGCGGTTTTTGTTTATCGTTTTTACATCCATGCGGTTTTGTGCCGGACCCAATCTCTATTCCTCCGCGCATACAGTTGTTTTTCACTAGTTTAAAGGAGACCCGCCGCGTTTACAACGCGTTGCGCCGTGCGCCCATATTTTTCATTGCTCCTATGGATTCCTTACTTGGGTTTATACCTTTCTATTTCCAGATCGTTGTTCCCGATCACCGATCCCGGAGATCAACCGGCTCCGGCCCTCGGTTTGATCCTGATCGGCGGCCTGATTCTCTATCCGTTTTATTTGTTTTTCATCCTTTTGTTTTCGACGAAGCCGAATATGATTAAATAACGGCATTGAAAACGACAGGCAAACCAAAAAGCCCGCCGACCGTTACCGGTCGGCGGGCTTCCCTTTATTTAAGAAATTACATCCGCTCCGGCGCGGAAACGCCGATCAAGCGCAGCACGTTCGCGATCGCGACGCGGATCGCGCCGAGCAGCGCGAGGCGGGCTTGCGTCTGCGCCGCATCTTCCGTAATGACGCGTTCGGCCCTGTAATAGCTGTGGAACTGGGAGGCCAGCTCGTACACGTAGCGGATAATCCGGTGCGGCGCATAGGCGGCAGCGGCGTCCGCGATTTCCTGCGGCAGCTCGCCGAGCTTGCGCAGCAGGTCGAATTCGGCCTCGGACGACAGCTTGCCGTAATCGATAGCCGCCAGATCGCCAAGCGCGATGCCCTGATCCTCCGCCTGGCGGAACACGCTGCAAATACGCGCATGCGCATACTGCACGTAAAAGACCGGGTTCTCGTTCGACGTGGAAATGGCAAGGTCCATGTCAAAGTCCAGATGCGAGTCCATGCTGCGCATCGTAAAGAAGTAGCGGATCGCGTCCACGCCGACCTCTTCCATCAAATCTTCCATCGTGACCGCTTTGCCGGTACGCTTGGACATTTTCACCTTCTCGCCGTTCTGGAACAGGCTCACCATCTGGGCGATCAGCACGACCAGCTTGTCCGGATCGTTGCCGAGCGCCTCCATCGCCGCTTTGACGCGCGGGATATAGCCGTGGTGGTCGGCGCCCCAAATGTTGATCATCTTATCGAAGCCGCGCGCGTACTTGTCGCGGTGGTAGGCGATATCCGGCGTCAAATACGTATAAGAGCCGTCGTTTTTGACGAGGACGCGGTTTTTGTCGTCGCCGTAAGGCATCGTGGCCAGCCAGGTGGCGCCGTCTTCTTCGTACACTTGGCCTTTTTCCTTCAGCGCGTCCAGCGCCGCCGTTACTTGCCCGTTCTCGTAAAGCGACGTTTCGCTGAACCAGACGTCGAACGAAACGCGGAATTTGCCGAGGTCCCGCTTAATTTTGTCCAGCTCCCGCTCAAGGCCGAAGTTGCGGAAATACGTAAACCGTTCGTCGTCCGCCAGCTCCAGCAGCTTGTCGCCGTGCTCTTCGACCAGCTGCTTCGCGAAACCGATAATATCCTCGCCGTAATAGCCGTCTTCCGGCATCTCGACCGATTGTCCGAGCGCCTGGCGGTAGCGCGCCTCGATCGATTTCGCCAGATTGGCTACCTGATTGCCGGCATCGTTAATGTAGTATTCGCGCGTAACGTCGTAACCGGCGAAGTCCAGCACGTTGCACAGCGCGTCGCCGACCGCCGCCCCGCGGGCATGGCCGAGGTGCAGGCTTCCCGTCGGGTTGGCGCTGACGAATTCGACCTGCACGCGCTCGCCGTTGCCGGCGTTCGTACGGCCGTAGTCGGCTCCGGCAGCCAGCACTTCCCGAATGACCGGGTACAGGCTGGTCTTGTCCAGACGGAAGTTAATAAAGCCCGGACCCGCGATTTCCGCCGATACGATGCCCGCTTTAGCCTTATCCAGCTGAGCCAGTATCGTCTCCGCGATCTGGCGCGGATTCCGCTTCGCCAGCTTGGTAAGCTGCATGGCCGCGTTCGTAGCCAGATCGCCGTGCGCCTTCTCTTTCGGCACTTCCAGCACGATGACCGGCATGTCCTCCCGCGCCACCAGCTCGCCGGCGACAATCGCGTCCGCGATCGCTTCCTTCAAATTTTCATACATCCGGTCCAATACGTTTGTCGTCATGTTCCTTTTGTTCCTCCCTCAGCATTTTCCGCATCCGTTACTTCCGCGCAAGGCTCGACCTCGAGGCGGATTTCGAATTTCCCCGTGACTTGCCCGCCTACCCAAAGCTTGTAATTCCACTCCAGCCGAAAAGGCGGCACCGGCAGCTCCTCGGATCCGGCTTCGCCCGCCTGCCGAACCGCGAGCCGGCTCGTCGCCGTCTCCAGCTCGAACGAGGCATAAGGCGAGCGGTAATAACCCCGCAATCTCGCCTTCGGGGCAAACAGCTGCTCCGATTCCAATCCGCCCCGGCGAACGAGCGACAGCTCTCCCGGCCGATAGCGCAGCAGCGTCCGGACGTTCGCTCCGGCTTCCGCGTCCTGGGCCGGCTCCTCGTAACGGATATAAACCGATTTCTCCTTCCGAAACCACTCGCCCGAATAAGTCTGTACGTTCGCAATCCCGTCCGCCTTGCCGATCAGCTTCAAGCGGACATTCATTCTGTCTGACATAAAACTAGCTCCTATTGCCCGCCGTTCTTGTAAACGCGGTCTCTCGTCGCCGAATGACTCCGATCGGCTTTTTTCTCATGTTCTTACTATATACAGGTAAGTCCGTAATTTCAACGCCGGAATTGGCATTCGGCCGCGCCGGTTCGGCCTTCCGCCCCCTCAAGCTTTACTCCTGCAAAAAAGGAAGAATCGCCCGCCATGCCTCAAGCCGATCCTCCAGCGAACGCATCGCCGGCGTCGGAATCGGGCTGGTGGACGGAAGCTTCAGCAGCGCCAAATGCTTCAGCGCCACTTCGCCGCGGAAATATTTGCGGTACGTATCGTACGCCTTGCTCCCGTTAAACGCAAAGCACTTCAGGCCCGGATACCGCTTGACGAGACCCGGCAGATCGTTCGGCCGCTCGTTCCGGATGTTCATGTCGAGGCTTCCCTCCCGCTCGCACGACTCGATGACGTCGAACGCGGCAAGCCGCTTCTCCCGCAAAAAAGCGAGCCTCTCCTCATAAACGGGACTTGGCTCACCGGCACCGAACAACGCGTACACCAAAGGCCAGAAATAGTTGCGGGGATGGCCGTAAAACTGCCTATGCTCCAGCGACTTGACGCTTGGCGCCGTGCCGAGAATAAGCACCCTGGCCCGCTCGT
Source organism: Paenibacillus thailandensis (assembly GCF_042685365.1). Classification (NCBI taxonomy): domain Bacteria; kingdom Bacillati; phylum Bacillota; class Bacilli; order Caryophanales; family Paenibacillaceae; genus Paenibacillus; species Paenibacillus thailandensis. The sequence continues at coordinate 28,309 of NZ_JBHUMY010000031.1, forward strand.
CGATCACCGGCGGGAAGGAATGAATGCGCTCCGTCATATTCAGCCGTCCTTCCTATCATCTCTAATATATAACAGTATGGACGAACTTCCCCCGCCTTACAACCGGCCCGCGCAAGGAACCTGCAGACGTCCCGGCAAACGTACAGCCCGTTTCTCCTCCGGCACGGAAAAGAACGGGCTGTCTGTTGGGAACGATTTATTTCACGAGATCCTCGACGAACTTCGGCAGCACGAAAGCCGCTTTGTGCAGGCGAGGCGTATAATACTTCGTTTCGATCTCCGGAATGGACGATTCGTCGACTTCCAGCGGGTCGTACTTTTTGCTGCCCATTGTAAAGGTCCACAGGCCGCTCGGGTACGTCGGGATGTTGGCGCAATAGACGCGGACGACCGGGAACACTTCCTTCACGTCGCGGTTCACGTTCTGAATCAGGTCCGCCTTGAACCATGGGTTATCCGTTTGCGCCACGAAGATGCCGTCTTCCTTCAGCGCGTCGTAGATGCCCTGGTAGAAGCCGCGCGTGAACAGGTTCACCGCCGGGCCGACCGGCTCGGTCGAGTCGACCATAATGACGTCGTAAGTATTTTTGTGGTCGTGGATATGCATAAAGCCGTCGTTCACGATCACTTCGACGCGCGGATTGTCCAGCTCGCAAGCGATCGTCGGCAAATATTTCTTCGAATATTCGATCACTTTGCCGTCGATGTCGACGAGCACCGCTTTTTTCACTTTCGGATGCTTCATGATTTCGCGGATAACGCCGCCGTCCCCGCCGCCTACGACAAGCACGTTCTCCGGATTCGGATGGGTGAACAGCACCGGATGAGCCACCATCTCGTGGTACACGAACTCGTCCTTCACGGTCGTCATGACCATGCCGTCCAATACGAGCATCGTGCCGAACTCCTCGGTTTCGATCATGTCCAGCTGTTGAAAGTCCGTTTGCTCATGCACATAAGTTTCCGTTATTTTCGCCGTAATCCCGAAGGACTCCGTTTGCTTCTCGGTGTACCAAAGTTCCATTGTCGACAAATCCCTTCTTTCCCTCAATTGTTCATCCTGTATTATAGTCAAACTCCCGCCAAAAAGCCAAACAAATATAAGCCGGCGCCTGAATATTGCATGCCACCTTTTTCCATACTACTAGCAAGCGAAGCTTATCAACGAAGGGAGCCGCTTCCCATGAAAAAAAAACCGACCGCGGCCGGCCGCCGCAAGTTTGTTTTCCCGATTGTAGCCGAACATCTTCTCCCTCACCTTCATCGCCTGCGCAAATGGCTCGTTCGCACGGCGCTGCTGCTCGCTGCCGTTATGGCCGTCTGCGCCGGACTTCTCTTCTATTTAAAAACGCAATCGCTGCCCGCCGCGTCCGTCAGCCAAACTTCGCAAATCTACGACCTGCAGGGGCAGGTCATCGATACGTTCCACTCGGCCGAAAACCGTCATTCCGTCCGGCTGTCCTCCATCTCGCCTTACGTGGTGCAAGCGACGCTGGCGATCGAGGACCGGCGCTTCTACGAGCATAACGGCTTCGACCTAAAGGGGCTCGCCCGCGCCGTCGTCGTCAATATCAAGAGCTGGTCCGCGAAGCAAGGAGCCAGCACGTTGACGCAGCAGCTCGCCCGCAACCTGTACCTGACCCACGAGAAAACGTGGCAGCGCAAGGTGAAAGAAGCGATGTATACCGTTCAGCTCGAAATGAAATATTCGAAAGACGAAATTATGGACATGTATTTGAACCAAATTTATTACGGCCACGGCTCGTACGGCATCGAGGCCGCCGCCAATCTGTACTTCGGCAGGCATGCCTCCGAGCTGTCGCTTGCGGAAAGCGCGATGCTCGCCGGCATCCCGAAAGGGCCGAAATATTATTCGCCTTACATGAATATGAAGAACGCCAAGGACCGGCAGCGCACGATTCTGCTGGCCATGGCCGAGGCCGGCGACATTACGCGGGAAGAGGCCGACCGCGCGTATGCGGAGCTGCTCCGCTTCAAACCGCTGGATCCCGACGGCGAGGACGGCTTCGCCCCCTACTTCCGCGATTATGTCCGGAGCGTCGCGGTCGACAAGCTCGGCATCGACGAGCAGCTGCTGAACGAAGGCGGCATCAAAATCTATACGACGCTGGATTCGGGCGCGCAGCGGGCCGCCGAAGAAGCGGTCGCGGGCGGCATCCCCGCCGATTCGGAGCAGCAGGCCGCGCTGATCGCCATCGACCCGCGCAACGGCTACATTAAAGCGATGGTCGGCGGCCGGGACTACAAGACGAATCAATACAACCGCGTCTTTGCCGATACCCGGCAGCCCGGCTCGTCGTTCAAGCCTTTTCTGTACTTGGCCGCGCTTCAGACGGACGGCATCACGCCGGCGACCAAAATCAAAAGCGAGCCGACCGCGTTCACTTACGACGAGGGAAGACAGACGTACGAGCCGCGCAATTACAACGACAAATATACGGGCGACTATATTGACATGCGCGGCGCCATCAGCACGTCGGACAATATTTACGCCGTCAGCACGCTGATGCGCATCGGCCCCGACAAAGTGATCGAGACGGCCCGCAAGCTCGGCATTACGTCTCCGATGAAGCCCGTCCCGTCGCTGGCGCTCGGCACGTTCCCCGTCAGCCCGTTCGAGATGGCGTCGGCATTCTCCGTCATTGCGAACGGAGGCGTGCGGCACGACCCCGTCGCCATTCTGCGTATCGAAGATCGGGACGGACATGTTCTGTATGAAGCTCCCCGGCAAGAAGAGCAGGCGGTGGACGCGGCCCACGCTTACGTGCTGACGAGCTTGCTGCAAAGCGTCTTCGACGAAGGCGGCACGGCGGCTCGCGTCGCCGGGCTCATTCACCGGCCGGTCGCCGGCAAGACCGGAACGACGGCTGCGGACGCCTGGCTGGTCGGCTATACGCCGGAGCTGGCGACCGCGGTGTGGGTCGGCTACGACAAGGGGCGGAAGCTAACCGTTGCGGAAGCGCACCGGGCGGCGCCGATTTTCGCCCGTTTCACCGAGAAGGCGCTGGAAGCCGTTCCGCCGAAAATGTTCCCCATACCGGAAGGCGTGACGCACGTATTCATCGATCCGGAAAGCGGAAAGCTTGCGGCTCCCGACTGTCCGAGCCGGCGGCTGGAAACGTTCGTGAAAGGAACGGAGCCTGTCGAGGTATGCGGCAGCGCTAAAGCGCAGCAAGAGCCTGCGGCGGAGGATCCGGGATCCGCGGATGTCAAAAAGCATTGGTGGCAGCAGCTGAAGCGATGGTGGACGAATTGACGTCTGCCGAAAGGACGGGCCGGGCTTCTCCCGGCCCAACTTTGTCAACTTTTTGAGCAAATTGTGAAAATTATTTGAACGAACAATCCCGGCTGTGATATAATATGGATAAGAAAGCACTTACAAACAGTGATTGGGAGTGTTCGTAATGGATGACAAATCTGTGTCGATCAGCAGCAAAAATGCTGCGAAGCCCGATGCAAGACGACTGGTTCTGATCACGACGGTCGCCGCGTGGATTGCGCTCGCGATCGGCGTTGTGCTCTGTCTTTTCAATCTGCACGAATTTAACGACCGCAACGTAGGCTTGATGGTAGGAATCGGCTTTCTTGTCGGCAGCGTGTTCATATATTCCTGCGGCATGGCCGTCAATATGGTAGAGGCATACACCCGTTCTTCGTCCGCCAAGGACGATGATTCTTCGGAGTGAAATTTGCATTAACAAGAGAAAGCCGAATTGTCAAGGTTTGATTTTCCATGACGGAATCCATCCTTGCCGAAGCGAAGCCGAATCGGAATGCAAATTTCTACTAATGGCATGCCTGCCATTTAATTGAAGTTCACAAATTTAACGAAAAGTTAATGTTTAAGCGCGAATATTCCGACAAATACCGTCCATTTTCACAATGGTACGGTATTTTTTTGCTTAAAAAAGGATGTAAACCCTTTAATTTTCTATGAACATTTTTACAGTTGTCTAACTCGTGAACTTTTTTTTACGGAAATCGCAACAATTGTTGACGTAATTGTTAATCGGGGAGTCACGCCCCGAAGATTCTGTTATCTTAGGGATAAGAGTTCAACAAGGAGTTGAGGCAATGTGAAACGTTTACGAGTGCTGGCACCACTGCTCATTATGCTCATGGCCGTATTGTTGTCCGGCTGCAGCGAGCAGTACCTCGTTCTTGACCCTAAAGGTCCGATTGGGGAATCGCAAAGAGATTTGATTTACATCTCCGCTATACTTTGCGCCATTATTTTAATCCCGGTTCTGATCATGACAGCCGTCATCGTTTGGAAGTATCGGGAGAATAATAAAGAAGCACAGTATAAACCGAAATGGGAACACAGCACGAAGCTTGAATCGATCGTGTGGGGTGTTCCGACGATCATTATTATTGTACTGGCAGCTTTCACGATCAAATATACGTTTGATCTGGAACCTTCCAAAGCGATCGCATCCGAGCATGAGCCGGTTACGATTCAAGTTACGTCGCTGGATTGGAAGTGGCTGTTCACTTATCCGGAAGAGGGAATTGCGACCGTCAACTATTTGAAATTCCCTGAGGACGTTCCGATCCGCTTCCAACTGACTTCGGACCAGGCGATGAACTCCTTCTGGATCCCGCAGCTGGGCGGACAGATCTATACGATGTCCGGCATGGCCATGACGCTTTATCTCCAAGCCGACGAAGCCGGCGAATATTACGGTTCGGGCGCCAACTTTACCGGCGAGCATTTCGCCCAAATGACGTTTACGGCCGAAGCGGTATCCGGCGAAGAGTACGACGCTTGGATTCAAGAAGTGAAGAGCAGCTCGCAAGAGCTTACGATGGACGGCTATCACAAGCTCGCCGAGAAAGGAACGTCCGACGTTCAATCGTTCTCGTCGTTCCCGGAAGGTCTGTTCGAACAAATCGTAACGCAATACTTGAACGGAAGCGAGATGCCTGCTCATCATCACGGCGGCTCTTCCGAAGACGCGGATTCCGAATCCCATGGCGACATGGAAGGTATGGAAGGCATGGAAACGGAATCGCACGAACACGCTGGTCATTAATTCATAATTGAAAGGAGGCCCTAATCGGTGAACGACTTCATGGATTTTTTGTTCGGTGAATTTATCGTAACCGGCGATCCGCTTATCCTAGGGGCTCAAGTATCTATTCTTTTAGCATCGCTGGCGATCGTATTCGTCCTCACCTACTTTAAAAAGTGGAAATGGCTGTGGACGGAATGGATCACCACCGTCGATCATAAAAAGATCGGCATCATGTACATTATCGCGGCCATCATCATGTTGTTCCGCGGCGGCGTGGACGCCTTGATGATTCGGACGCAGCTCGCCTTGCCGGAGCTCGAATTCCTCCATGCGGGGCACTACAACGCAGTCTTTACGACGCACGGCGTTATCATGATCCTGTTCATGGCGATGCCGCTTATGTTCGGTCTGTTTAATATCGCGGTTCCGCTTCAGATCGGCGCGCGCGACGTCGCGTTCCCGTTCCTGAACTCGCTCAGCTTCTGGCTGTTCTTTATGGGCGCCATGCTGTTCAACATTTCGTTCGTTATCGGCGGCTCGCCGGATGCCGGCTGGCTTGCCTATCCTCCGCTGTCGGAGCTGTCGGGCAGCCCGGGCGTAGGGCAAAACTTCTACATCTGGGGCATTCAGATTTCCGGTATCGGTTCGCTTGCTTCGGGCATTAACTTCGTCGCCACGATTCTGAAGATGCGCGCCCCTGGCATGAAGCTGATGCAAATGCCGATGTTCACGTGGTCGGTTCTCGCATCCAGCTTGACGATCATGTTCGCGTTCCCGATTCTGACGGTTACGCTGGCGCTCTTGTTCCTTGACCGCTACTTCGGCGCTCACTTCTTTACGCTGGACGGCGGCGGCAACCCGATGATGTATGTCAACCTGATCTGGATGTGGGGTCACCCTGAGGTGTACATCGTTATTCTGCCCGCATTCGGTATTTTCTCGGACGTCGTCTCGACGTTCGCGAAGAAAAAGCTGTTCGGCTACAAGTCGATGGTATTCGCGCTTATGTCGATCAGTATCGTATCGTTCTTTACTTGGCTTCACCACTTCTTTACGATGGGCTCCGGCGCAAGCGTGAACGCGTTCTTCGCGGTAACGACGATGATCATTGCGATTCCGACCGGCGTGAAGATTTTCAACTGGCTGTTCACGATGTATAAAGGCCGCATTAATTTCTCCACGCCGATGCTGTGGACGATCGCCTTTATCCCGTGCTTCGTTGTCGGCGGCATGACCGGGGTTATGCTTTCGGTTGCGCCTGCGGACTTCCAGTTCCATAACAGCTACTTCCTGATCGCCCACTTCCACCAAGTGCTGATCGGCGGCGTCGTATTCGGCTACTTCGCCGGCATGTACTACTGGTGGCCGAAGATGTTCGGCTTCAAGCTGGACGAGAAAATCGGCAAATGGGCATTCTGGATGTGGAATATCGGTTTCTATGTGTGCTTTATGCCGCAATACGCGCTTGGCCTCATGGGCATGACGCGCCGTTTCAACGAATATGAAATGGAGCTGGGCTGGCAGCCGCTGAACATCGTTTCGACGGTCGGCGCCTTCATTATGGGCCTCGGCTTCCTGTTCCAAGTATGGCAAATCGTATACAGCCTTAAAAATCATAAGAAAGAAAAAACCGGCGACGCCTGGGACGGCCGGACGCTCGAATGGTCCATTCCTTCCCCTGCTCCGATGTACAACTTCGCCCGTCTGCCGCATGTCAGCAGCCAGGACGAATGGTGGGAAGAGAAGCAGCGCCGCGCTGCCGGCGTAGCCGTAGAGCCGGAAAAACCGCTCGAACCGATTCATATGCCGAAGAACTCCGGCATTCCGTTTATCGCTTCGATCTTCTGGTTTATGGTCGGCTTCGGCTTCGTATGGGATTGGCTCTGGCTCATCATTCCGGGCGCAATCGGCGTGTTCGCCACGATGTATGCCCGTTCCTTCAGCTTCGACACGGATTACTACATCCCTGTAGATGAAGTTCGGCGTACGGAAGAAGCCGCGTTAAAGGGGGCTAAATAGATGTCACAAACTGTATCGCACGGCTCTCAGCACGGCCACGGTCACGACGATCACGGCCATCACGATCAAGAGTCACTTAAAGTATTCGGTTTCTGGCTGTTTCTGATTACCGACGTTATTCTGTTCGGTACGCTGTTCGCGACGTATATCGTCCTCCATGGCAATACCAATGGAGGACCGACGCCGGAAGAGCTGTTCAAGATGCCGGGCGTTATATGGGAAACGTTCATCCTGCTCACGTCCAGCTTCACCAGCGGCCTTGCCGTGCTGGAAATGCACAAGGGCAACAAGAAAGGCCTTATCGGCTGGCTGATCGTCACCATTCTGCTCGGCGCATCGTTCTTGACGCTCGAAATTTACGAGTTCGTCGAGATGGTTCACGAAGGGGCAACGATCGGCACAAGCGCGTTCCTGTCGGCGTTCTTTACGCTGGTCGGCACGCACGGTATCCACGTTACGGTCGGCACGTTCTGGATTCTCGGCATCATCATCCAGCTTGCCCGCCACGGCATTACCGACGTCATGAAACGCAAAGTGACGACGTCGAGCTTGTATTGGCACTTCTTGGACGTTGTCTGGATTTTCGTCCTGACAGTCGTCTACTTGATGGGGGTGATGTAGGATGGAAAAGCATAACGCGCATTCCCACGACGCCCATGGCGAAAGCCACGGTTCTCTGAAATCCTACGTAATCGGTTTTGTTCTGTCGATTATATTGACAATCATTCCGCTTGTCGTCGTCATGAACGACATGATGGGCGAGACGGCGACGGTTGTTCTTATTCTGGCGATGGCGATTCTCCAGTTCGTCGTCCAGCTCTTCTTCTTCATGCACTTGAGAGAAGAGAAGCAGCCGCGCTGGAACGTCATGGCGCTTGTTCTCGGCCTGATCATTGTGATTACGATCGTGGTCGGCTCCATCTGGATTATGGGCAACAACGTTATTGGCTAACCTCCGATTCATTGTAAAAAGCTCCGTATGCTTCCGAAGCATACGGAGCTTTTTTTCGTTACGCGGATGAGCGTGAGCATTGAGCCGGAAGCAGCCGCATACGTTAACCTAGCGGGTAGCGAATGCCTATTCATACCGGAGAGGAGCGCTGCGAATGGTCAGCAATGCCACAATTGAAGTAAGCGGGGAAGGAAAAGTAACGGTCCCGCCGGATCAGGCCGTCTCGACGCTGGGGGTCGAAACGCAAGGAACCGCGCTGCGGCAGGTGCAGAGCGCGAATTCGGCGGCCGTCGAACGCATCGTTTCGTCGCTTCGGGCGCTTGGCATCCCGCCGCGGCAAATCGAAACCGTCGATTACCGGATTGAACCGGTGTACGACTACTCGAATGGCGCAGCCGTATTTCGAGGCTATAAGGTGACTCATCTGCTTCAGGTCACAAGCAGCGCCGCCTCGGCCGGCGCCGTCGTGGATACCGCCGTCTCGCAGGGCGCGAACGTCGTGCAAGGCGTCCGCTTTACGCTGTCGCAAGCGGCGGCGTACAAGGACCGGGCGCTCGCGCTGGCGGTCGCCGACGCAAGGCGCAAGGCGGCTGCGATTGCCGCCGCATCCGGCGTTGCCACCGGCGCAGTGCCGCTCTCGGTGCGGGAGCTGCCGCTTGCGCCCGAGCCGATCCCCCGGCCCGCAGTGCTATCCGCCGCGAGCGAAGCCGTCCCGATTCAAGCGGGCCAATTAACCGTCACGGCTGCCGTTCTCGCCGTCTTCGGCATGGTTCGGCCGAACGGGTCGGGTTAAATCCCGACTCTGGACTAAGGTAAGGTTTGACGATGAAGACGAATAGAGCGATTACCCGCCGGATAGATCTTTATCCCGGAGCAAAGCCGAACCCGTCTGCCGCTCTTCCAAGCCGGCGGAAGAGGAAGACGCCGCCGCGTTATGCGGCTTTAGCAGCTCGGCGCCCGCTGCGGCCGCGACCGCTGCCAGGCAGACGAGCAGACCTGCGCCCGCCAGCACAGGCAGCGCCGTCCATTCGAATACGGTGCGTCCCGCTATAGTCTGGACGGCTACGGCCGCTACCGCCGCGATCCAGGCGGCGCTCCCTAGATGAAGCAGCATCCGGGCTGCCCGGGCTTCGGCGCCGGTACGCTCCAGCAGCCATCCAAGCAGCGGCAGAACCTGCAGGGCGTGGAAGCTAAGGCCGTGCAGCACGATAATGTTGCCGTCCGGACCCGAGAAGCGCCCGTTCAGCGCGATCATCCACAAGCCGGAGGCAAAGCCCAGCATCACCGATAGGAACGAATAGCGGATGCCCAGGATAAGCAGCGGCCGTTCGGCCAGAAGCTTCCGGCGGAAAAAGGAAACGGCAACGACGGCCGTCACGATAATAAGCACGAAAGAAGCAAGGCCGAATACCCCTCCGGCAACCGCGTCGACAACCGAGCCGTTCGAGAAACGCGGATTAACGCCCCGCAAACGCTGAATCGTCTCCACTCCGTACGAATAAACGACAATCGGGACGAACACCCATCTTACAACCGCCCGCGCCCGGGAGCCGAAGCCCGACACCGGCAGGATGGCGGCAATCGACAGCATGAATATTCCGATCGCCGCATCGAACGAAAAGGCGCTTGAGATATCTCCCTCCGGCGGCACGAAAGCTCCGAACACGCCCATGTACACGGCAATTCCGGCAGCCAGCACAAGCCCGAGGGCGCCCAGCCAGGCCAGCAGCTTCTCCTCCGCAAAGGCACGTATTGCGCCCCGCACCGCCAAACGCATAAATCCTCTGTTCACCATCATCGTTCAAGCCTCCCATTAATTAATTATTTATTAATAAATAAATTTATGGGCTACAAAAAAGGCAGTCTTCGCCGCCCTTTTGTAACCTTGCTATTGCCGCAGCCTATAACCCCTGCCTCGTCTCGAACCGCATCCTCATGCCTGCCCATTAGGCTCGGCACGCTAATTGTCCTTAAAACAAAGCAGCTGCGGCAAATCAAGCACTTCCGTCACCGTAATAAGAAACCCCATACCCATGAATTGGCTTGCCGCCGCCTTCGGCTCCGGCAATCCTGCTGCTGTAAATTTCCGCAGCACCGCTTCATGGATATTGGCGAACCGTTCCCGGACATGGTCGCGGATCGCCGGTTCGGCGATCGTGTACGCCTGCATGACGAGCAGCGTCTCCGCTCGGTGAGTGCCCATGATGTCCTCGAAAGCGCTCCCCATCGTCTCGAGCAGCTGATCGGCAGGCGCTTCGACCCGTTCAAACGCTGCCGCGATGCGAACGATGGCTCTATCGATGACGGCGATGAACAGCTCCTCCTTGCTGCCGAAAAAATGAAACACGTACGGCTGCGTAACGCCCGCTTCCTTCGCTACCCGTGCCGTTGTCGCTTTGTAATACCCGAGTTCGGCGAATACGTCGACTGCTTTGTCCATAATCTGTTCTTTTCGATCTTGTCGGACTGCCACGTTTGCTGCTCCTTTATTTATTGATAAATAAATATTATCCTCCTTTCCTCTCGATGTCAACATTTTCAAATCGTTTGACACCTTTTGGGGCTCACGATCTGTTCTCGACCTTCATTCCTCCCGGCGATAAACGCCGGGACGATAAGCAGCTGAAAGCCTGTGAGACCGTTCCGATTCCCGTGAGGCGTCCGGCCGCCGGACGCCTCACTTTCATCCCGCTCTTTACAGATCTCCGTCCCGGCTCATCCGGTTGGCGCCTCCGGTCCGCCCGCCAAGCAGCATCCTAAGGCCGATAGCGATCATCACGAAAGCGACGATGGCCGTCGGAATCATATATTTGATTTCGAGATAAGAGGCATACCAATTCGGCATATAGCGGCTCGCGATATCGGCAACGACCCTGTCGAGCAAATAATAAACCCCGAAGCCGACCATTCCGACGCCAAGCCATTTCTGATAAGGTACCAGCAAGGAGGCGATCGGCTCGTCCTCCAGCGCGCTTCGTTCATAACGCGACAGCTGCTGAACGGCATCGAAAAAGGCGAAGCAAATAATAAGCGGAATCATAAACAAGAAGAGCGTCAGCCGCAAAGCATCCATCAAATAAACGGCCAGCAGAAATCCGGCCATCAACTGCAGCCCCCGTTTCTGCAAACCGAGATACAGATGCCCCGCGCCGGGAAAAAAGGAAAGCATCATAGCCAGCACCCGGCTTTTTTTGCCGTAGGCGAAATGCTCTTCAATATCGGCGAAGATCGGCCGGTCGTCGACCGGCTCCCCGCGCTGCTTGCGGGCGAGCTGCTGCAAAGCGTCGAATATGCCGTAAGCCCAGATGACCGGCAGCAGCAGAAGAAACACCAGCAGCACGCCGGAATCCATCGCGACGCTCAGAAAGACGATAACGGCGAACAAGCCGAAAAAAGCGACCATCAGCGTTATTCCGCGCTGCATAAGCCCGTTGTTCATATGCCCGAGCCCCGGAATGAACGACAACAGTATCGTGTTATACTTTTCGCGACGCTCGCTCTCCGAATAATAGTAATGGCCGGCACCGTCCTGGATTCCTTCGAGAGGGTCGCGGTACAAACGCGGTTCCATTGCCGGGGAGGGCCCGGCCCCGATGCCCTTCACCAAACTGACAATCATGTCCACCATGTTGACGAAAGCAATGAGCAAGGCGAACAGGAATAACGCCGCCCCCTCGTCGCCAATTCCGTTACCGCTCACCATGAGCAGCATCAGAAGCCCGATCGGGCCAAAAAAACCGCCGCCGTACAGCAGCGTGCGAAACGGCCGCCCCAGGTACGCATGACCGGCGCCGGGTATAAACGACAACAAAAACGCGACGATCGGATTTTTGTTCATATGAACCTTCCCTTCTAAAAGTTTTGTGAGCGTTGCTTCGTGGGCTGCTTCGAACAAAACTCGCTTCGTAAGCATCCGCTTAGTTGAATCTTTCGGCTTCAATGCCGTCCAGCCACGAAACGGTCCGGTGCAGCATGCGCTCCGACCAGCCTTCTTCAAGGGAGCGCCCCGCTTGCGGTTCAAAATACCGGACCGATCCGTGGTCGATGATCGCGAGCCGCTCCGAGAGGCCGCCCAGCGCGCCGGTGCCGATCAGCAGCAGCGTAATAGCCGCCGCCGCTGCGAAGTGCGCGGCCGGATGCTGCAGCCAGCGCGCCCGGCCGCGGCGCTCCCGCTTCGACTTGGGCAAGGCGCCGCCCGACGGCCGCTCCGCTTCCAGCATCCCGATCACCCGCTTCGCGATACCGTCGATATCGGGCATCGCCGAATCCGCCGCATATACAGCGCCGCGGCCTTGCCGCCCGGACGGGCGTTCAGCCGGCGCGGCCCCCGCATCAAGCGCCTCCATATAAACGGATAAGCAACGATCGCAAACGGACAAATGAGCTTCGACGCGTTCGCGCTCCCGCTCGTCCATGCCGCCGGCGACATAGATGTCCATCGCCCTCCTCCCGATATGGGAGCCGCCGCTTGCTTCCATCCTATCCTGCCAATCTTTCATTCGAAATCCTCCTTCCGGAAGTGCCGTCTCATCCACTTTCTTGCGCGGTAAAGCCGGGACTCCACGCTTTTGGCCTCAAGTCCCGTCTCGCCGGCAATCTGCTCGTACGATTTTTCATCGATATAATAGGCCGTAAGGACCTCCCGGTAATTGCCGGGGAGCTCCTTCAGCCTTTCCCTGATGCGGCTCCGCTGCTCCTTCTCGAGCAGCTCCTCTTCCGGCGGCGGCGCCCCGGCTTCAGTCTCCATACCGGCGGCTTGCTCCCGCTGCCCGAAATCCGCCGCCTGCTCCGGCCTGCGGGACTTGTAACGCTTGTAATCGATCGCTTTGTTAACGGCAATACGGGTCAACCATGTTTTGAGACCGTTGTGCCTATAGTTGGGGAGAGAGCGATAGATTTGCAGAAGCGCTTCCTGCATGACGTCTTCGGCATCCTGCCGCGACCGCAGCACCGCGAATACCGTTCGGTAAATATGCGGCCCGTATTCCTGCACGAACGGCTCGAAAGCCGCCGGCCCCCCATCCAACACGGACCTGACCCATTCTTCATCCCGAATCTCGCTCTCCCCCTTTCCGAATGTATAGACGTTTCTTCAAACCGTCACCCCTGCACTTTCGAACAAATTTTTTTCGACGCTCGCCCAAGCTGCCCGGAATTGCTGCGGCACCGCCAAACGCCGCCACCCGTAGAGGATTATCGAACTCCGGAGGCTGAAGCTATTTATCGTTTTCCAAAAACAGGATATAGTAATCACCGAGGAGCAAAACTTCCACTATTATAAATGGAGATGATTGGATGGTTTACGGTTCATTTCCTGACGGCACACAAAGTGCCGACGACATGTTTACATACAGAATATATAATCGCTATTCCACGAAGGAGTCGGAGATTTCGAACGAAAAGGGCGAGGTTGTCGCCTACATTCAACGAACTTACCCCAACCCTCTGATAAGATGGCTGGATATTTTAACAGAAGGAGCATTGTTTACCGATTACCGCCTGACCGACAAAGGGGGAAATTTAATAGTCGAAGCGAAACAGATCAGGACCTTTATCAAGAGAAGACAATACGATGTTGCTTATCGTTCCTGTGAAGGCACGTTCCGGATTCATTTAATCGATAAAAAGATATTTGACCTGGGCGAGAAAACAAGCTTTGAATTTCAAGATCGAACCTATGAGCTTGTAAAACCTTTAACGGACTGGGGGCAGATCAAACTGGGCGGGAACGTATTGGCGGAATGGAAAGAAACGCTGACGATCCCGGCCAAAGCCCGTTTCAAGCTTGTGGACCCTGCATTCAAGGAGCATGAGCTGTTGTTTCTGGGAATATTCCACACTTATCTTCATTCGCCTAAATAGAAGCAGAGAGCCATGAAGTCGTAACCTTCATGGCTCCATATCTGATTCATTGATAAATGCAAGAAAGTTAGACCCCGAACCGTATGATTCAAGACACGTTGTCCGTCTGTCCGGAATAAGCCGCTTCGACGCGCGAACCGCGGCGGTTAAGCAGTACGGCAAGCGCGGCAGTCCGTATATGGCTGCGCAGCTTCTTTCGCCGTAATTCAAGGCATGCGCTGAAGAAAGAATCATCGCGGTACAAGGCCGAGAGCGCCGCCTTGGTCGCCTCGGCCGCCAGCCGCTGATCCTGCAGCACATAATAAGCCACTTGATAGCCGTACGTTTCCATGCTCCGCAGTGTATCGATTTTTTCTTCCCATTGCTTGCGCATGCCTTGTCTCCCCATCCTTCAATCCGTTAATAGCCGTTGATTTCGATATTATCCAAATCGAGATAGCTCATTTCATCCGCCTCAAGCTCCGCGGGACCTTGGTAGGCCGCCTTGCCCAAATAAAGAAGCTCGCCGTTTCGGGTGTCCAGCACGGCCGCCGTCGGACTTGAACCCTGAACCAGAACGTAAGCCCGGTCCCCTTCCATCCGAATCTGCCCGATGGAGGCGCCGCCCAGCTCTTTCGCCGCGATTTGCAGGCTGACGGTTTGTTTCTCCGCCTCCAAGGAGTAACGATCGATACGGACCCCGCTATCGCCGCGATGCGCCCGAATGAGCTCATTGCCGGAAACAATCATAAACGACGGATCTCTTTCATTCGTCTCCTTCGTGAAGCTTTCCGGGACGGCGGCCGTTTTGCCCGTCCGATAAGAATAGCTGTAATATTTCTCGACCGATTCAGGCTCGCCGGAATCGGCATCCACTCTCGCGGTTTGCCCGTCTTGCACGGGATCGTTTTTCGGCTCGTCAGAGCTTTCGTTTGCGATCAATACGACGTATTCGCTTGAATCCGTCAGAAGATCGGGCGCCATGACCGACTCGATCCTTGCCGCCGGAGAGCCCGATTCATCGTTGCCGCTTAAGCCGACCGGGTTAGCGGACAGCAGCTCCCCGCTTGTCAGGCCAAGACGGTAATCGAACCAGGCCTGCTCGTCGTTCCTTGTCAAATACGTCACCATAACGTGAACGTCATCGCCGATCCGCTGAACGTCTTGAATGAAGGAGTACAGATACGGTCCGGAAAGGTTGACCTCCGTCTCGGTTTTCCATTGCTGCACCTGTCCCGTCGACCGGTCAAGCACCGAAAGTTCCAGCGTCAGTTTTTTGCCGCCGCCTTCTCCGCCGTTGTCATATGCTTCGCTGACATGAATGACCGATTGCTCGTCCGCGTACAAGTGCTCCGGCTGTTTCTTGCCCCGCATAAAGCTCCGATGCTTGCTAACGAGCTCCGCCACGTCGCTTCTCGAATACAGCCAGTCCATCCCGAACAGCATCTCGCGCATATTTTCGTGTCGGCTGTCGTACCAAGTACCGTTCGTATCGACCTTCATATATTCCGAATATTTTCTCCCGCCGTAAAAGCCCGACAACGCGAACCCTTCCGCTTCCTTGGGGTCGCCTTGCACCGTTTCCAGCTTGTACTCCGGCAGATGATCCGTTGCGCCCGCGAAAGCATACGTCGCGATTCCCGCCGCAACCAGCAGCACAACGAGTATAGATGACCAATATCGTTTCATTCTGCCCCTCCTCTTTATACCGAAATCTTCCGGGCCAGCAGCCAGCCGCCCAGACCGACCGAAGCGCACAGCACCAGGGCGCAAGCCGCCAGCTCGAAGAAGTAATATTCAATCGGATAAAAATAGCCGGTGTCCAGCAGCGGCAGCAGCAGAACGAACCAGCACACCGCCAAGTATACAAGGCCGGCCAGCAATCCCAGCCATCTGAAGCTTCTTTCGAGCAAAATAACGGCAAAGACGGCGGTTACGCCGATCATGCCGAGCCCGTAAGAATAGACGAACTGCTCCAGGCTTCGCGGCAGAAAGAGGCTTAACAACTGGTTCGCCGCAATCGCGTCTTCCAGATACGTGTCGACCCGTTCGGCGGACGGAACCATCAGGTTGAAAATACTTTCCTGAACCGGCAGGACAAGCATTTGAAAGCCGATCATCGCGAATACGAACAGAAGAACAGCCGTCAGCTTCGAGGTATATACGCGGAATCTTGCGCCCGGCAGCATGAGGAGCCGGTAAATAACCGTATTTCGTCCGAACCATTCCCGGTACCAGATCGCCGGCATATAAGCGAGCAGAACGACGAGACTGATCATAATCGGAATGTAATACCAGAAATTAGAGGTATAAACCGCCCAAGCGAAGGACAGCGTCCCTTCCGGCACGAACGAACCATCCACTCCGTTGTAAAGCGGATTTTCCGCCCGCATGGAAAGCTCTCTATTCACGGTTACGATAATGCCGACGGTCTGGAATCCGAACGTTAGAACCATCAAGGACAGAAGGACCAGACGGAAGCGGCTGATTTCCAAATGTACAAGCTTCAAATAATGACTCAAGTCGGGTACACCTCCCTCATGACGTCAATGACCGATTTCCCTTGCTCGCTGCGCATCTGTTCGCAATCGAAGGCAAGGGACGTCTTGCCGTCCTTCAGCAGGACCGCGTAATCGATCAAGTGCTCCATCTCGCCGATTTCATGCGTCGTCATGATGACGCCCTTCCCTTCGATCATCTCGCTGGAGAACACCTCCGCAATCCGCTCCCTGCTGAACAGGTCAATGCCCGAAAAGGGCTCGTCCAGCAGCAAATAGTCGGTATTTTGCGCGAGACCAAGCAGCAGATTGTATTTCGCCGCGGTTCCTTTGGACAGCTGGCCGATGCGGTCCTTGCCGTTCAAACCGAAAAACGTCATCAGCTCGGCAGCGCGTTCCTTGTTCCAGGCAGGATAAAAGTCTTCCATAAAGCGAAGCCCCTCGTCGATGCTCATGCCTCCCGGCATCGTCAGATGGTCGGGAACAAATGCGATCTTATTGTACAGACTGCCGCCGGTCGAAGCTTGTCCGTCGATACGGATCGATCCCCGCCCGATCGGCGTAATCTTCATTATTGCCTTCAGTATGGTCGATTTTCCCGCTCCGTTATTGCCGATCAGGCAAGTGATTTTTCCTTTCTCGGCCGTGAAGGATACGCCGTTCAGCACGGAACGGAACCGGTACCGCTTATAGAGATCGATCACTTCAATCACGGCTTTCCCCTCCTTGCTTGCAGCCTTCTTCATACTTCGTTTTAATGATCTCAAGCAGCTCGTCCACCGGGACATTGATCTTGCGGATCGAGGAAATAAACGCTTCGATCTCCTCGCTTATAAGCTGCATTCGGATTTGCCGCAGCAGTTCTTTATCGCTCGTAATGCGGCTTGGCGAATTCCCCTCTGTTATAATCAACCGTTGTTCCTCCAGTTCCTTATAAGCTTTCTGGGCCGTATTCGGATTAATTTTCAGCAGCGCCGCGAGCTCGCGCCGGGACGGTATCAGCTGTCCGGCCTCTAGCCCGCCGGTTGCGATCTGCTCCTTCACATGCCGAACCACCTGCAAATAAACCGGATCGCGGGCATTAAACTGAATAGAGGTCCATCCGCTGGTTGTTGACATATGAGCACCTCTCATTCCTGTATTTAGTGTATGTATTACGTGGTTCATACACTCACTATGTGTATTATGTCGATAATACACCTTGCTGTCAATAACAAAATCCCACACCCTTAAACCTAAGGGATCCCAACCAAAGGCTCCCAACCAAAGAGCTCCCAACCCCCTAAAGATCAACCCGAACCCTTAAAAGGGCTCCCAACCCCCTAAATCCCCCTTGTCGTAAGGGGGACCCCAAGGGGCGCAGCCCCTCTGGACACCCCGAAACGAATAACGATCCACACAACTGAGAAGCTTATTAGTTCAACCGTGCAAGGAGCGTTTTTGTCCCTCCGGGACAACGCTGGAAGTTTGACATCAATGGAGCGCTTTTGTCCCTGCGGAACAACGTTAGAAGTTTGGCATGGAGCGCTTTCGTCCCTGCAGGACAACGTCGGAAGTTTGGCGTCAAAAACTACCCCAGCGCCTCCTTCTAAACGGTATCCCTTTTGCTCAGAAATCTCCTTATCTGTCGTCCCCCTGCCGCCCGCTCTTCCTGAGCTGTAGGGATACTAACGATAAGGACCTAAAACCCTCGGATCCCTTGCTCCAAAAGCTTCCCCCTCACTTCTCGCCGGCTCTCCTGAGCCATGGGGATACTGCCGATAAGGACGCGAAAACCCCAGTACCCAAGAGCTCTCTTCATCCGGCCGCCGGCAATGCGTCAACAAAAAAACCGCTTCAAAAGCCCTACAGCTCTTGAAACGGTTTACGTTAAACGATGCGCTTTCTTATCCTTCGAGCGCTTGCTTCAGCTCCTCCGGCGAGCGTTCCCACCATTCGGCGTTATGCTCCATAAGCAGCTTGCGCAGCGCCGCCTTCTCGGCCGAGTCGAGGTCGCCGAGAATAAATCTGCGCTTCAATGCGTAATCGAGCTTGTTCACATGGTCGGCGAGAATCTTCCAGCCGCGCCGCGCTTCCGTATCGATCAGCATTTCGCATGCGGTCGCACCGCCGTAGAACGAGCCTTCCTCGTTCCGGTCGACCGCCACCCAGACGATCCAGCATTTGCGTCCGTTCGGGGTATCCTCTTTGTTCGGCGAAAACTTGATGCCGCGCTCGATTTTGCTTTTGGCGTGCATCGCTCCCACGTCGATATAAGCCTCGCCGTTGTCGATGATCACGCAAGCGACGTTGCTCAAGTCGATGGAGCCCGCGCCGAAGCCTTTATGTTGTTTGTTGCTCACCACGTTGAGCGACAATGATCTTTTTTTCTCCGGTTGTTCTTGACCTTGCTGGTCCATGCGCTTCACACCTTCCCCATACAATAATTCCATTTTAGCTAATAATCTTGGAAAAGCAAACATATACATGCTGTAGATGCTTGTCAACGGGAGGGAATCGTTCAATGACTCCACGCTTAATCAAACGAATCGCTTTCATAACCGTCTCGGCTGTCTTGCTTGTCCTGTCGGTTCGGCAAGGCTTCGGCGAGGCTTGGCAGTCCCAGTATACGTATGCGTTCTCTCCTGACGCTTCGGGGACGGCGGAGCCGGCAGCCGCCTCGGAGCCCGCCAAGCCGAACGCTCCTGCGGAGAAGGAGCCGATTATGCAGCCCCAGCCCCAGCCGGTCGCGCTCAGCAAGCGGGTCAGCGAATACCACATTAACGTTAATTTGGAGGAAGGCAACCTGCTGCAAGGCCAGCAATCCGTCACTTGGACGAATCCCGGCCGAAGAACGGTATCGGAAATGTATTTTCACCTGTACCCGAACGCCTTCCTGTCGGACAAGACGACCTTCATGCGCGAATCGGGGGGACGGCTCAGAGAGGACAAGGCTACCGCGGACAGCTACGGCTATATGAAGCTTACGTCGTTGACGACCGAACAGGGTGAAAGCCTTCTGCCGCGGCTGCATTTCGTGCGTCCGGACGACGGCAACGAAAACGATTATACGCTGGCCAAGCTTCGGCTGCCGGAGCCGGTTGCTCCCGGAGCTTCCGTGACGCTGCAGATGAATTTCGAGGTGAAGCTGCCGGAAGTTTTCGCGCGGATGGGCTATTCCGGACAATTCGTCATGGCCGGCCAATGGTTTCCGAAAATCGCCGCCTACGAAACGTCGGGGACCCGGGGCCGGACGAGCGAAGGCTGGAACGTCCACCAATACCACGGCAACTCGGAGTTTTACAGCGACTTCGGCATTTACAGCGTGCGCATCGGAGTGCCCGAATCGTATAAAGTGGCGGCGACCGGCTTTCAGACGAAGGCATCCGAAACGAAGGACGGCCGAAAATATTACCAGTTCTACGCGGACGACGTCCACGATTTCGCTTGGGCGGCCTCGCCGGACTTCGTCTACTATGAGGAATCGCTCTCCACGCCGCATATCCCGGGCGTCCGGATCAAGCTGTATATGGATCCCGCCCATGCCAAGCTGCAGGACCGCTACATGCATGCGGCCAAATCGTCCTTGACCAAATACGCCCAATGGTACGGCGAATATCCTTATACGACGCTGTCGGTCGTCGTGCCGCCGGCAGGAGCCGGAGGCGCGGGCGGAATGGAATACCCGACGCTCGTAACTGCGCTGGCCGCGGACAAAGCGTCCCCGGGCTACGAGCTGGAGCGTACGGTCGTGCACGAGATCGGGCATCAATACTGGTACGGCATGGTCGCTTCCAACGAATTCGAAGAAGCGTGGCTGGACGAAGGCTTCACGTCGTACGCCGAGGACAAAGTGATGGAGACGGTCTACGGGCTCATCCCGAATTTGCCGCTGGAAGCCAGCTATATCACCGACCCGGAGCCGCTCAAGCAAGTGTCCTGGTCGTACCGGAGCAGCGATCAATACGCGGAAAACGTATATTTGCGGGCCAAGCTTGTCCTCCTCGGCATCGAAAAAATCGCCGGCGAGAGAGGCATGCAAAAAATATTGCGAACGTACTTCCAAAAATACAAATTCAAGCATCCGTCCACCGGCGATTTTCAGCGCGTCGTCGAGCAGGTTACGAAAGACAGCTGGAATCCATACTTCAGCTCCTACGTCTACGGCCGGCGCATGGCCGACTATTCGGTCGAATCGATCAAGGTCCGCCCGGTCGAGCAGGACGGCAAGAAGATGTATGAATCGTCGGTCCTTGTCCGGAACAACGGGGGCATCGGACGGGCGGTCCCGATCGTGCTGCAATTCAAAGACGGCACGACGATGCCGAAAATATGGGACGGCGAGGATACGCATGTCCAATACGATGTCGTGTCCGAATCGCCGCTCGCTTGGGCCGTTGTCGATCCGAACCATACGAACGTGCTCGACAATAAGCATATTAACAATTTTATGCTGGCGGAGGTTGCCGATCCCGCGCGGATCAGATGGAGCCTTGGCGCCGTCAAGCTCATTGAAAGCATTATTCGCGCCTTCAGCTGGTAAAACGCCTTATATTTCAAGAAGGAGGCTCTTGCAGGCATGAGGAGCTATATGAAGCAAGGATGGCGCATCGCCGTCAAGCACATGTACGTCATCGTCTTATTGTTCTTATACCAGCTGATTTGGGGATTTTTCCTGTACCGTTACGTAGAATCGGCGGTCACGCCTCTCCTCCGGCGCTGGCCGGCGGCCGCTCCCAACGATTACGCCGTTTCGATCTTTCTGTCGGAAGCGCAGTTCCAGCTGGTGAAAACCTCGCTCGCCACGCCTTATCTGTGGCTTCTCGGCGGCCTGCTCGCCGCGCGCATGCTGCTTACGCCGCTCTTTAACGCCGGGCTTCTCTATTCGATCCATCATGCCCGGGACGACGGAGGAACCCGCTTCTTCGAAGGCATCCACCGCTCCTGGCGCACGGTCGGCTTGCTTTATTTGGCGCAAATGGCGCTTACGGCCGCCCCCGCCTTATGGCTCGCGCCCAAAGCGGCGCAAGCGTTCCGGAGCAGCGGCTCGATCGCGGAAATCGCGAGCCAGCTTGCGCCCGGCGCGGCGGGATGGCTGCTGTGGAGCGTGGCGCTCCATTTGCTGTCGCTGGCGATGCAATTCGGCGTCGTATCCGGCGCAGGCGCATTCCAGGCGCTAGGCACGGCGCTTCGCCGCCTTCTGCCCTACGCCGCGCTGACGGTTGCCATGTGGGGCATCTCGCTGATGACCGGCCTGCTCGCAACCTTCGTGTCGCTGCTCTGGGTCGGTTTGTTCGCCCTTATATTGCATCAGGGATATTCCTTCATCCGGACGCTGCTGAAGGTATGGACCTTGGCCGCTCAATACGAAAGCCTGCATCCCCAGCCCGTTCAATCCTAACCGTTCACCCCCGGCGTTCGTCAGCCTTCCCGCTCCCGATCATCCTGTCCGCTATTTTATGAGAACATTTTAATATTTTCGTGAGAAGCGCCCTTTTTCGGCAGAAAGAGGGCGTTTCTTCGTTGCGCCTGGCTTTCCGTGTCAAATCCGGGGGCATACATCCGTCCCGAATCTCATAAAACATTAAACAATAAAGCAGCCGGCCAGCTAGCTTTTAAGCGAAACCCCTTGTCCTTGCAGGCTTCGCGGCGTTTGCGCGGCTTTGGCCTGCCATCGTGCATCGCGCTTCAACCTCGGCTTCAATCGGGCGAAACATTCGATATATTTCCGAATAATATGGACAAATCCGATTTTTTCAGTCAAAAGATAACATGAGAATTATTAAAAATACGCTCAGAAAGAAGGAGATGTTGGTAAAAAAACGAATAATTACTCTCAGATTGTTTAAAAAAACGCCAAAATTCCGTTTACGGAATACGGGGGAACCACTTTGGGTGAATTGATTTCGATGCGGCCTGACTGTATGGCATTGCGTCTTGGGAATCATAGGGAACCTTCAACCGAACCCCACAGCTAACCTCGTCGGCACCGGAAGGAGTTTCATCATTGAAGAAAGTGACAGCATTGCTTTTCGGGCTTGCTTTGCTGCTGACGTTCCAGACGACCAGCATTTTCGCAAGCTCCAAGATGGACGGCTACATCGCCGACGTCATCGGCTCTCCGTATAAGAGCGGAGGCACTACGGCGAAAGGATTCGACTGCTCCGGGTTCACGACCTTCATCTTCGACAAGATGGGCATCGAACTTCCTCGCACGTCCGCTTCGCAAGCCGAAGCAGGCACGAAAGTCGACAAGAGCGACCTGATCGCGGGCGATCTCGTGTTCTTCAACACGAACGGACGCGGCATTTCCCATGTCGGCATTTACGTCGGAGACGGCAAGTTTGCCCACGCCTCTTCCAGCAAGGGCGTAACGATCAGCAAACTGAGCGATTCTTACTACAAGACTCGTTATGTAACCGCTCGCCGTATCTTGAGCGAAGAAGCTTTCCAAACCTACGCTACCGACGCGAAATAAGGCCCGTCTCTTCGCTTTCCGGCGACAGAACGACGCGCCTAACAGCATAAGCCGCAAAGAAGCTGTCGTTCCGGCAGCCTTTGCGGCTTATGCTGTTTATTCGGCACGGATATATTATAATCAAACCCCGGCGTTGCGAGGTGATACGAACATGAACGGCCCGGTTCGAACCGCAGACCGGCAGCTGCTGCTGGTTCCCATGGAACGGGAGCATGCGGAGCAAATATGCCGATGGAGATATGAACCGCTCTACGACTTCTACCGTTGGCCCGCTTGGGAGCGAATGGAACGCGAAGGAATCGAGTTCGGCGATCCCGCTTTGCGCGAAGCCCAGTACAGGTCCGTGCTGGACGGCCGCGGCGAGCTGATTGGCTTCGCCCAGTTATTCCCGATGGCCGGCGTCACGAGGCTTGGCATGGGCCTTCGGCCCGACCGTTGCGGTCAAGGAAAAGGCCCGCTGCTGGCCGCACTCCTGGCCGAGGAGGCGCTGCGCCGCCATCCCGAGCACGAGATCGATCTTGAAGTGCTCGCCTGGAATACGAGAGCGATCCGCGCTTACGAGAAAGCCGGGTTCGCCGTAACCGACACTTATGTGCGCCGGGCGCCGCAGGGAGAAGCGGAATTTCATTGCATGGTGTACCACCCGCCTCTGCGAAGGTAGCGTGCTGCCTTCCGGGCCAACCGGCCGGTCTTCCCTATTGCGGGACCGTTACCGACGGTTCAGATGAGGCGAACGACCCGGTGCACGTTGTCGCCTTGCGTCACCTCGATAATATGAAGCTTCGGATGGTAGGTGACAAGCCCGTCGCCTACCGCGATCGATGGCTCTTCGCCGAGGCCGTAGAACACATCGTCCGCGAGCGCTTCCATCACCTCTTTCCGCTCGGACGACCCGAGCGCTTCCCATTCTTCCTGCTCCATATCGAAGAACGTAAAGCTTCGGGTAATCGTGCTTACCGCCTCCGTCAAGTCCTTCAAAATATCCGAATACTCTCTTGCGTGTCTAACGCCCATCCTTCACTCCGCCTTTACCGTAAATTCATAATCCTCTCTTACCATTGTAACGCATTTGACGAATTTTAACGCCCTTCCTCCCGTTTTCCTTTCGCTGCTCTAATCTCGCGCCTTGTACATGACGATATATAAAAGAAGTAGTGGATGTCGAAATTTTAGAGGCCAAACGGGGTGTATTATGGAAAAATCAACAATTATCGGTATCGTATTGGGATTAGCGGCGCTTCTGGGCGGCATGGTGCTTAAAGGAGCCGGTCTGGAAAATCTGATCAACCCTGCCGCTTTCGTTATTATTATAGTGGGAACCGCCGCTTCTTTGTTCGTGGCATTCCCCATGTCGGAGCTGAAAAATTTCCCGAAGCTGCTCAAAATCGCGTTTTCGAATCAGCAGCTGATCTCCCGCGAGGAGCTTATCGCCAAGTTTATGGAATGGGCGTCCATTACGCGTCGCGAAGGCCTTCTTGCATTGGAGGCGAAAGTGGACGACATTGAGGATCCGTTCCTGAAAAACGGCATGCGCATGATCATCGACGGCAACGATCAGGACTTTGTCCGCGACGTGCTGCTTGAAGATATCGCCGCGACGGAGAACCGGCACAAAGCCGGCGCGCTGATCTTCTCCCAGGCGGGGATGTACGCCCCGACGCTCGGGGTATTGGGCGCCGTCGTCGGCTTGATCGCCGCGCTCGGGGATATGAGCAGCATGGATCATCTGTCCCATGCGATCGCGGCCGCCTTCATTGCGACGCTGCTTGGTATTTTTACCGGCTACGTGCTGTGGCATCCGCTGTCGAACAAGCTGAAGCGCATTTCCAAGAAGGAAATCGAATTGCGGCTTATGATGGTGGAAGGGCTGCTGTCCATCCAATCCGGCGTATCGACGATCGCCATCAGCCAGAAGCTTACGGTCTATCTGACGCCGACCGAACGCGAGAAGATGCGGGAGAAGGAGGAAGCGACATTTGAGCAAAAAGCACAGGCATGAGGAACATGAAGAGCATCAGGACGAATCGTGGCTCTTGCCTTATTCCGACCTGCTGACGCTTCTCCTTGCTCTATTCATCGTGTTGTATGCCATGAGCTCCGTGGACGCGAAGAAATTCGAAGAAATGAGTCAGGCGTTCAAGATGACCTTCAATCAAGGGAACGGCATATTGGAGAATACCGCGGTAATCCGGACCGGCGAAGATCCGGACAATATCAAAGAGAACGACAAGGACGAAGCGGCGGAGAAAGAGCGCGAAGCGTTGATGAAGCAGGAGCAGGAGGATCTCGAGAAGCTGAAGAAGCAGATCGACCAATATATCGCGTCTCACGGGCTGTCGGCGGAGCTCGAGACGAAGCTGAATCAATCGCAGCTGATGATTACGATCAGCGACAACGCATTGTTCTCTTCGGGCAGCGCCGAAGTGAAGCCGGAATCGAAGGAGCTTGCGAACGCGATCTCGGCCATGCTGCAAAATTACACCGATTATGAAATCGTCGTATCGGGTCATACCGACAATCAGCCGATTGCGACCAGCGAGTTCAAATCGAACTGGGATTTAAGCTCGTCGCGCGCAATCCGGTTCATGGACATTTTGCTGCAGAACAACAAGCTGAAGCCGGAGAGGTTCAGCGCCATCGGCTACGGCGAATACCGGCCGGTCGCCACGAACGATACGGCCGAAGGCCGCTCCAAAAACCGCCGCGTCGAGGTATCGATATTGCGGAAATATACCGATCCGAACAACACGCAGCAAATTTCGGCAACGAAATGACGCGGAACGGTTCGCTTACAAAGCCAAAAAACGGTTCGTCCATCGACAGGGACGAACCGTTTTTGCGTTGAAGCCGAAGGATCGCAGCCATAGAGACCGTTACCCTTGAGGATTATAATTCAGCAGCCGAAACAGCTCGGCTTTCTCCTTGTCGGTAAGATCGCGCCATTTGCCGTACGGCAGATCGCCCAGGTGGATGTTCATGACGCGGATGCGCCGAAGCTTGCGGACATGGTAGCCGAACGCTTCGCACATTCTCCGGATTTGACGATTGCGCCCCTCGGTCAAAATAATGCGGAACGTTCTGTCCGAAACTTTCGTCACTTGGCAAGGAAGCGTCATGCTGCCAAGCACCCGGACGCCTTCCGACATGCCCTTCACGAACATCGGCGTTACGGGCCGGTCGACGGTGACGACGTATTCCTTCTCGTGGCGGCCTTCGGACCTTAATATCGGATTGACGATGTCGCCGTCGTTCGTCAGCAGAATAAGCCCTTCCGAATCTTTGTCCAGCCGGCCGATCGGAAAGATCCGCTCCGGATGCCCGACGTAGTCGACGATATTGCCTTCTACATGCCCTTCCGTCGTACTCGTGATGCCCACCGGCTTGTTGAGCGCGATATACACATGCTTCTTGTGGGCGCCGATCGGCTTGCCGTCGACGCGGACATCGTCGCCCGGCTCGGCCTGGCTTCCGAGTACGGCCGTCTCGCCGTTAATGGACACCCTGCCCGCTTCCACCAGCTTGTCCGCCTCCCGGCGGGAGCAAAAGCCGGTTTCGCTAATAAATTTGTTTATGCGCAAAGTCATTTTCACCCCGTAGAACCCTCAATCGATTACGCTTCTAGTATAACGTCCGCCCGTTCATCTTTCAAAGCGGGAAGCGTAATCGTAACCGTCGTTCCGACGTTGCGCTGGCTTTGGATGTCCAGCGTGCCGTTATGTCCGTGAATAATCCGCTGGCTGATCATCATGCCGAGCCCGGTGCCGTTTTCCTTGCTCGTGACGAAAGGCTGGCCGATCTTCTCCAATACCTCCTCCGGAATCCCTTCTCCCTCGTCCGTAATCGTAATGACGACATGCCCTTGCTTCGCCGCGATATGGATATGGACCCGTCCTCCGCGCGGCATGGCCTCGATGGCGTTCTTCAGCACGTTGATGAATACTTGCTTCAGCTGGTTGTCCTCGCAAGTCACGATGCAAGGCTCGTTCGCAAACGATTTGCGGAAAATGACATTATGCAGATGGGCTTCGCTCTCAAGCAGCGACAGCACTTCGTTAAAGACGGTGCGGACGTCCCTGTCCCGCATCCGGAAAGCCTGCGGCTTCGCCAGAATGAGAAACTCGCCGACGATCAGATTAATCCGGTCCAGCTCGGATAACATCAAGTCGGTATGCTCGACGTTTACGGTTTTCATCTGGCGCTGCATTTGAAGAAACCCGCGCAGCGTCGTAAGCGGGTTGCGGATTTCATGGGCGACTCCGGCCGCCAGCTCGCCGACCATCGTTAGCTTCTCCGACCGCTTGAGCAGCTCCTCCATTTTGTTGCGGCTCCTCATATCTCTCGTGATGCTGGCGAATCCCTGAATCGTGCCCGACGAATCGCGGATGGCCGAGACGGTCACGCTGACGGGAATGACTTCGCCCGATTTCGACACGCGCACCGTTTCCTGGGCAGGCACGACCTTGCCGGCCTGGAGCGACTCCTTGATCAGCCTGGTTTCGATTTTGTTCGAATCCGGCACAAGCTCCAGCTTGCTGCCGAGCGCCTCTTCCGCGCGGTATTCGAACAGCTTCTCGAAGGCTTGATTCACCTGGATGACGTTGCCCTGCAGATCCTCCACATGGATCGCGTCGCTCGTATGGTTAATAAACGATTCCAAGTATTCTTTCATTCGGCGGTTCTCTTCAAACGCATTGCGGAGCTTGTCCATATAAATGCTTAAGTTCTGCGACATCGCGTTGACCTTCAGCGCAAGGAGGCCGAATTCGTCGCTGCCTTTCACCTTGATGACCGTTTGGAAGCGGCCGAGCGACACCTCGTTCACCTTCCACAATATTTGCTTGAGCGGCCGCAGCATAAAGGCGGAAATGCCGTAACTGCATAACAAAATAAACAGCGTGGACGCCCCGAAGACGAGCATATAGCCATGAAGTCTGACCTCCAGCGCATTCCGTATTTCGCTTACGTCGTAAACGGTCATAATCGTATACGGCGCGATGCTTGCGTCGGTATAGTAGCTTTTGACATAATAGCTGTTATTCAGCTTCGTCTGCCGGACCCGGAAGCCCGAGTCCGTCCGAAACCCGGAATAATAACCGTCTGCCGGTTCGAAGTACCGGCCGGACCCGTATAGGACTCGCGAGGCCGAAGGGTTAAGCAGCGCCATTTCCCTAATATTGGGCTTGATGCCTCGCACCATCTCCTCGAGCGTCGCGGCCAGCTCCCGCTTCTTCTCGTCCGTATCGGCGCCGGCAAGATACGATGCCGCATGTCCGGAGACTTCCTGAAGCGTCCTCTCGTTCCACTGACGGATATTGCGGGCGATGGAATATTCGTTCAAAATGATGAGGAGCATGAAGAGAAGCATGACGACCATTGAGATGCTGATTGAAAACTTCGTTTTAAACGACATCTTATGCACATCCTTTACTTCAGCATCCGCTTCTGCCAAATATGCAAATATCCACGAATTCGAGGTTTTTGCACACAATTTATTCACATAATCAACAACATATCCACAAAGTTTCCTGTGGATTGTGCGTAATTAAGGGGATAAACTCCAACTTATCCACAGAGTTATCCACTTCATGTTAACAACAGAGCATTTGTTCGTTGTACAAAAGCAAATAACAAGGGGAGACAAATCTATATGTATCGTGAACAGGAAGACCAAGCCTGGATGCGTGAAGCGATAGCGGAAGCGCGCAAGGCGGAGCAGCTCGGCGAAGTGCCCATCGGCGCCGTCATCGTGCGTAACGGAGAAGTGATCGGGAAAGGGTATAACTTAAGAGAGACTCGGCATGATCCTACCGCGCACGCGGAGATCGTCGCCATCCGGGAAGCATGCGAGCGAATTGGCGCTTGGCGCTTGCTTGACTGTACGCTGTACGTTACGCTGGAGCCCTGTCCGATGTGTGCCGGAGCATTGGTGCAATCCCGCATTAAACGCGTCGTCTACGGCACCCACGATCCGAAAGCAGGCTGTGCCGGCACGCTGATGAACCTGCTGCAGGAACCGCGTTTCAATCATGAAACGGAGCTGACGAGCGGAGTGCTTCAAGCCGAATGCTCCGCCCTGCTCACCGAGTTTTTCCGCAAATTGCGGCAGCGCTAAATTTAGTGCTGTTTATTTTTTTCCAATTGTTGAAGGGCGACGATCAGCTCGTCGGCCTCTTCGCTAATGGCGAGGACTTCGGGATCGGTCAAGCTGCCGCGTGCCTCGGCTATCTCATGAAGCTTCCGCCGCAGCGATTGAAGTTGTTTAAGCAAAGTATCTTTGTCCATAGATCGCTTTGGGGCACGCTCCTTGTCTTGAAATATAAGCAAGGCTTTAAGCGATTTCTCAAGACCCGGCTTATATATCGCTTTCACCGCGAAACGGGGTTTGCCCGCTTAAGACGGCGAAGTCGTTTCTTCTCAATCATGTAGTTCAATTATAATCTATTATACGCTTTGGATAGCATAGATTTTGTAAAATTCTGTCGACGCCATCCGTTATTTTTCAGTTATTATTCGACAAATGGCGGCCTTTGGCGCTGTTTTGTAGTGCTTTTATCCTATTTGACCCTGTCCAAAAGATGTCGACAACCTCGAAAAATTGGGTATAATAGTGGAGCAGAAATGTATAATTATTCGACAATCATCGTCAAACGTCTATTCCGACGTTTCAAATGAAAACAGGAGAGGGCCAACAAATGAACCAACCAAACAGACGCTACATTCGCATTCTAGCAATGCTGGCCTGTCTATTGATCCTTCTCTTCACTCCTCTGACGGGGGGACTAGAAGGAGGCAAGGCCGCTGCCGAGGGCAGCACGCTTATCATGGGCACCTCGCCCGATTATCCGCCTTATGAAGATGTCGATGCCAAGGGCAGCGGCGAAATCATCGGGCTCGATATCGACATCGCGAAAGCCATCACCGAGAAGCTCGGGTATGAGCTGGAAATACGCAGCATGGACTTTAACGGCCTTATCGCCGCCTTGCAGACGGAACGGGTCGACTTCGTCATGTCCGGCATGTCGGTGACCGAGGAGCGCAAGCAATCGGTCGATTTCTCCGACAATTATTACCAGGCGCGGAATACGATCGTCTCGAGCGCAGACAAGCCGTTCAAATCGATGGAGGAGCTGCAGGGCAAACGGGTCGGCGTCCAGCTCGGCTCCACGCAGGAGCAAGCCGTGGAAGGGCTGGATGCGACAATAACGCGCCTGAATAAAATTCCCGATCTGATCCAGGAATTGAAATCGGGCCGCATAGACGCCGCCATCGTCGAAGACGCCGTGGCGGCCGAATATGCCGGGAGCAACTCCGGGCTTGCGCTCGAATACTTGCCGGCCGGCGGCGACGGCTATGCCATCGCGTTCCCGAAAGGGTCGGAGCTGACGCAAGCGTTCAACGAGCAGCTGGCTGAGATGAAAGCTTCCGGCGAGCTGGACGCCATTATTGACAAATGGTTCGTCGATGACGACAAAACGCGGAGCGAGGCGTTTCTCGACTTCGGCATTTTGAAAGGATACGTTCCTTACATGCTGGAAGGCGTTTATGTAACGCTGCTCTTCACCATTGTTTCCGCCTTGTTCGGATTTATCTGGGGCTTTATTCTGACCTTGTTCAAAATTTCGAAAGTAACTCCGCTCCGCTGGTTTGCGACGGCTTATACCTCGGTATTCCGGGGCACGCCGCTTCTGCTGCAGCTGACGCTGATCTATTTCGCCACGCCGCAGCTGACCGGCTACGACATCTCGGCGCTTATGTCCGCCGGACTTGCCTTCGGCCTCAACTCGGCCGCTTATCTGTCCGAGACGATCCGCGGCGGCATATTGGCCGTCGACCGCGGCCAGCGGGAAGCCGCGATGGCTCTTGGCATCCCGTACAAAACGACGATGATCCGCATCATTATGCCGCAGGCGCTGCGGACCATCCTGCCCGCGCTCGTCAACGAATGCGTCGCGCTTCTCAAGGAGTCGTCGCTCGTATCCGTGATCGGCGTACAAGATATTATGCGCCGCGCGAACATTATTCAAGCGTCGGAATACCGCGCCTTCGAAGCGCTAATCTTCGCAGGCGTCATCTACTACGTGCTCGTTCTTATTCTGACTTCCCTGGCGAAAATGCTCGAAAGGAGGCTGCGCCGCAGTGATTGAAGTCCAACAGCTTACGAAATCGTTCGGCAAGCATGAAGTGTTAAAAGGCATTACGACGACGGTGGAGCGCGGCGAGGTCGTCGCGCTGATCGGACCTTCCGGCTCCGGCAAATCCACCTTCCTGCGTTGTCTGAATCTGCTTGAGACGCCAACCTCCGGCACCATTACGGTGGCCGGCAAGACGATTACCGATCCGAAAGCGGACATCGTCCGCATCCGGCAAGGGATCGGCATGGTGTTCCAGCATTTCAACCTGTTCCCGCACTTGACGGTAATGGATAATATTACGTTCGCGCCGCGGAAGGTGAAAGGCCTCTCCAACGAGGAAACCCGCCAGAAGGCGCTGGAGCTGCTCCGCAAGGTGGGCCTGGAGGATAAAGCCGATGTATATCCGGCGCGCCTGTCCGGCGGGCAGAAGCAGCGCGTCGCCATTGCGCGAAGCCTCGCCATGGAACCGGAGATTATGCTGTTCGACGAGCCGACCTCCGCGCTTGACCCCGAGATGGTCAAGGAAGTGCTGGCCGTCATCCGCGACCTAGCGGGAAGCGGCATGACGATGATGATCGTCACCCACGAGATGAAATTCGCGCGCGAGGCGGCAGGCACGATCTACTTCCTCGACCAAGGCCGGCTCATCGAAAAAGCGAAGCCGTCCGACTTTTTCGAACGGCCGCAAAGCGAGCGCGCGATTCAGTTTTTGGAGCAAGTGCTGTAACATTGGCACAAATAAAAGAGCATTTGCCGCCCTTCTCGGGCTGCGAATGCTCTTTTTTTCGATTTGTTTGTGCTTGAAGGCGCGGTTTCGCGGGAGGTTGCATCGTACACGCTTCCCGTGATAAAATATTGATTACCGCGCGCCCGTAGCTCAGCCGGATAGAGCGACAGTTTCCTAAACTGTGCGTCGTGGGTTCGAGTCCCACCGTGGCGCGCCATCTACGTTTTTCCGCGTAATGTCAACGTTTTTACCTACGTTGAATGTTCCGGATAGGCAACGCAAGGCACACAGTCTACATACGTCCTCCTACGATAACTATGCGTGGGAGGTTTTTTCGTTATGGACCCGAGAAAAGGGCGTTCGATCGTAAAAGGAAACCGGAATGTAGTGCGTACAAATTTATCGCTAAGCTTGCGCGAGGCATTCGATATGTTTTTCAACGCGAAGAAAGCGGAGGGAATGCGGGAGAGTACGTTAGAGAATGATTATACGGATAACTGGCGTTATTTCTACGATTGGATGACCGAAAGTTATCCACATGTTAATAACGTTGATGAGGTGACCTCCGAGCATATCCGTGAGTATGTGAATTACATGAGTAACAAGCCGAAGTATAGCGGAATTGAAAATCGCGAGGAGGTAAAGACGCTGTCACCGTATACCGTCGCGTTTCGGCTGCGGACGATCCGAACGTTTTTTAATTTCCTATCTAGCGAGGGCGTAATAACGGTTAACCCTATCCGTAATATTAAGGCGCCGCGCTTCGATAAAGAAGATAAAGAAACGTTTAGCGACGATGATTTGCGCAAACTGCTCGCTGCTCCGGACACTTCGACGTATGCCGGCCTGCGCGATCGTACGTTGATGTTTCTCCTTGCGGACTGTGGATTACGTATAAACGAAGCGCTTCGTCTAACAACGGAGCATATTGACGTAAAAGGGCGTTGTATCGAATTGCCGGCATGGATGAATAAAAACCGGAAGCCGCGCGTTGTTCCGTTGTCTGCGGATGCTGCTCGCGAGCTCTTAACGTTAATGAACGAGACTCGACGTTATTTCGATACGGATCATATTTTCGTTGCAAATTACGGTGATCCTCTAAAGGCGGACCACTTCCGAAAACGTCTAAAGGAACATGCGAAGAATGCCGGCGTTGATCCGGCGCTCGCCCATCCGCACCAATTCCGCAGCTACTTCTGTACGATGTTCTTACTCAATGGCGGCGACTTGTTTACGTTACAGCGGATTGTTGCGCACGCCAATATCGAGACTACACGCGGCTACGCCAAAATGAACGATGAGCACGCACGCGAGCAACATTCGCAATTTTCACCGCTAACGAGACTCGGATTATCTCGCGTTAATAAGCGTCGATAACCTTGACGTCATATCCTCCGGGGTATGGCGTCTTTAACGTTAACCCCCAAAGTTTTAAAAATTGCGCGGATTTTTCGGGCACCAGGACGAGGGCTCTCCGTTTTGGATACCCCGCCCCCCTTTCGTTGGAGGCCGGCGTAGTCTAGCCGTTTATGCATCCGTATACATCAGCACCGCCGACAGTTACGTAGACTGTGCGCCATCACGAGCGCCAGCAAGCCGCATCGTTACGCCATCCGTACGATTTCATACGATTATGCACGTTATACAGCGCTTATCGAGCGGATACGACCGCATAAAAATACGCATGTAACCCCGTGAGTTTGGCAGCGTGTGTCCTTCGCGTCGCGTTGGCGGATGAAAAATTTTCGGAGGGTCGCGCGTCTGAGGCGTGAAGCGGCGTATTCGTATTCGTGTATCCCAACGTTAACCGAAAAAGTTC
>NZ_JBHUMY010000032.1:0-204262 GCF_042685365.1 Paenibacillus thailandensis
TCGACAAAAGTGTCTCTAAACCCTTGTGAGATAAGGATTTTTTGATTATTCAGCAAGCCCTAAATAAAGAACATTGTCATTGTTTTTTAACGAACGAAAATATTCGCAAATGCTTTCAACGAATTCTTTCGAATCTTCGCTAATAAAAACCTCGTCTCTTTCTTTTCTCGTTCCTTGGCTTCTTCTTCCCTCCAGTCTTTCGGTCACGACCTCGGGAGGCGGATTTAAAACGATCGTATACGGATTAAAACCGGAATTATTCACAATAAAATTCAGCTTTTCGCTGTTTTCCGAACTAAACCAGTTCAATTTTTTATAAGTATGGATGTAGGCTGCCGAATCGTAAATTCCCCGAGACGTTATAATCACTTTTTCGGGATTGCCCGCCGCCAATGAATTCGCGTGACTCGTTAAGTAAATTCGATGGTAAAGACGAATCAAGCATCTTTCAAAATTCGATAATTTTTTAATATTCGGAAATTCGGTCAAAAAATCGATATCAAAATCGTTTTCAAAAAAAATGTCGTGCTTCGCTTTCAGCTTGTTAATCAGCGTCGTTTTTCCCGAACCGTGCGGTCCTGAAACAAAAATCGGATAGTTCATTTCCATTCCCCCTATTATCGTCAACATACGATTAAGATAGCGCATTCAATATAGCCGTTTTTTCAACCTGAGGATTTGCCGGGCAACCCGATTTGGTTACAAACTCATATTTTCGTTCTCTTGACGGCTTCATAAACGCATTCGCGGATGAATAAATATCTTCGCCTACTTGCACCAGCTTGCCGATCAATAAATCTTCGTCTTCCAATATAGACTCGCGTTGCGATGAATATCCGTTATATTCGATTTCAAATTGGTATTGGAAACGGTCGTTGGCTTCGCAAATCGTGACGGCCAACGAATAAATTCTTCCGTCATGGTTATTCATCAGAAAGTCTTTAATCCGATTTTTGGTCATCGTGCCTACATATCGAACGTGGGGTTGTTCTAATATGTGCCGTATACGGTTCTTTTCGTATTGAAACGTTTCGACATTGGCATAAACGGGCATTCTTCCATATTCTAGAAGCTGGTGTTTTTTGATTTTCAACATCAGTTGTCCGTCATAGTTGAAAACCGAGTATTCGGTATTATTCTCGATATCCATAAAAAAGTGCGTGTTCATGGTGCTGACGGTTTGAACGGGATCAATAATATATTGTTCATTTCCATATAATGCGTTTTCGATTTCCGTCAAATAGTCTCGGAGTTCCAGATTTTTATGATGAAACTCAAACTTGATTTCATATTCATTCCCGGACAGCTCTCTCCCGGACTTCCTTTTTTGAGAAAAGCCTCTGTTGCCGATCATGGTCTCACCTCGCGCACGGAATGGTTTTAGTTTTTTTGTCAGGAACAAGAACGAATAAGCATCACCTCATTTCAGAGTCCGTTCCGGTTAGCTCCAATAAATAATGATTGCTGCTTACGGACCGCTCCGTTTTTTGTTCGACAAAAACAATCATTCTAAGCTTTCTAACACGATTTAAGGCCGGCATATCCTTTTCGTTTATTTTAAAAATAACGGTATAACCATGAGTGCCGGGTATATATTCATAAAGATGTTTGTCGATGTATTCAATTTTGGAACCGTGAAACGTCCTTCGGATACCGCCTGTATTGATATGGATAATATCTCCCCGAATCGAAAGACGAGTCTTTACTTCGACAATGACGAATAGATCTCGCTTCCATTTCATCGTTAGACGGATCTCCGGCGTGTTTCCGGATGAATTTTTTTCGATTCCCCGCAAAGGACTTTCTTTACTTTTGTTGGAGTAAGTGACGGCCGGAGCGTTCAAATCAATAACGGTCGGCTTTATAGGAAAAGATATTTTCTCTAATGAATCTACAGTCAATACATCGGTCGTCTCGTCCGGAGTAACCCATGTGTTGAAATTCCAATAGAAAAGCTGAGGATACCTCGAGTACCGCATCTCCGCATCCTTGAACAACGTCTCGCCCGTTAAATCGCGGATAAAATCGTTTGTAAATGAGACCGCGTCAAAAGCGTTGTATTTCGCCGTAAGCGCTTTAAATAATTCGCCGTTAAAGTTTTCGTTCTCTCTTAATTCTATAATTTCTATACATTCAATCAGCTTAATACAAGGCGTTTTGGCAAAGCCCACAATGTAATCGTTGAACAGATTAATGCATGAAATTAGGACCGAAAACGTCGCATTGGGAACGAAACAATATGGAAACTCCACGGCATGCTCCAAAATCTCCCCGAAATGGATTTGCCCGGAGTCATACATTTTCTCTTTCGTGACGATCTCGGAGTTTTCCGGATGTTCCCCGATATCGCTTGGATAAGCTCTAACGATGAAATATTTGTGCAAGTCAATTTCGATGGTGTCTTTGATTAACGTGGAGTATTCGTGGGCGTTAGGGGAAACGATTTCGAGAAATCCATTCTGGACCAGCTTTTCGATATATTTGCTCGGCTCTTCGACAAAGAGGTCGATATCGTTGCTTTTTCTAATGAGTCCTTCGTGCTTGATCAAATAATAGGTTGAAAATCCTTTAATGATCAAAGGTTTAACTCCCGTTTTGTTATAAAAGTCTTTTAGAAACCGTTCCTTGTCCTTATGCAGGTCAACGATGCGCTCGGAATCGTGTTTGAATCGAGCGGCCGTATCGGAGCTGTTTCCAAAGTGAAACAAATAGTTTTCTAAACGGTGTTTTCGTACAAATTGCGCATCTATTGCTCCGTCAATCGATAACCTCTCGAATATAGTTTGGAGTAATTGATATCTTTCCACGGAATCAGCCCCTATGTTTAGCATATTTAACCATTCAAAACGCGACGGGCTACCCTCCTGCTCCTTGGTACTTGTTTACGCCAAGCATCCAAATCCGGTATCCGGCCCAATAACAAAACGGACCTACCGCTGGAACAAGCCACATCGTCCATGCCGGCAGCAACGGCGTTTCATGTGACAATAAAAAGGCAACGGGATAAAAATTAATAAAGGCAAAAGGAATGACAAACGTTAAAACAATTTGAATCAATGTTCCGAATACGGGTAAAGGATAGGATATAAATTCTTTGATCCGGAAAAACAGCGTAAATAAAAAGCCCGTTCTAACCCAAACAAAGGACGTTGAGCCAATAATGCTCATGAATCCGGCTTGAATCATCGCGCCGCCGATAATGGCCGCTATCAAATAGAAAACCCGAGCCCATGTCCATTCGAGATCCAAAGACGATACGGCCCACAGCAAAACCGTGCACGATATGACGATATGCGCCAAATACCCAAGATTAAATCCTCTGCAAACCAGGTAAAGATAAGGATTTACAGGTTTGATTAACAACGAATCAAAAGTTCCGCTTTTGACCTGTTCCTCCAGTCCCCGCATTTGGACAAAAGAAAAAGAAGCCCCCAGCGCATAAGTAAATAACCCAATACTGTACAATAGCGCGATCTCCGGCCAAGTCCAGCCGGCAATGGCATTAAATTTGCGTATAAACAACCAAATAACGAGATAATCGCCAGCATAGCTAATAATCTGAGCAAAAGCCGCAAGGATGAAGTCGGCTCGGTAGATCATTTTTTCTTTCGTAAGCAGCGTTATTAGCTTGAAGAATAGTCCCCATGTCATATGATCAGCCTCTCATTTTATCCGCCCTGAACTATCAATCGCCGAATCGCCTTGCGCCATAGCCTATTAACGATTACAAGCAAGAGGGCTATCCATAACAATCCTTTGGCAAAAACAAGCGGCACTTCGGCCGCCGGGATCGTCCCCAGGTAAACGGCGGCCGGAAAGTATCCTAAATATTGAAAGGGCAACATCCCCGCTATAGCCTTCAACGAATCCGGGAAATACCATAAGGGCAAAAACGACCCGGAAAATATCGTCATTAAACCGCCCATCATCCAATTCAACGCGAAATGATTCAACAGCCAGAAAGCGATTAACGAGATCAGATACCCTAACAAAAACGAAATGGCGACAGCCATCCCCAAGGCCAGAATAAAAGCGCTTGCATGAAAGCCGGAAGAAGGCGGTACGATGCCGAAACAAAACCAGGCGAGGAGAACGGATGGAATAACCGTAAAAACGAATTGGTACAGCGCGTTTCCCAATCCGTTCGACAATAAAAAAAAGGGATAAGTCAAAGGCTTTACCAATTCGGACGCGATCGAGCCGGATTTGAGGCTTTCGTCGACCTTGCCGCTTACCCCATGCAGCAAAAGCGAAAACAACAGGGTATTGATGATGCTGTACGTCACCATCTGATCAGCGGCGATTCCGTCCGCTTGGCCGTTGCCAAGAACGGATTTCCAAATCTCGGATTGAATGAGAATGGCAACAAAGTTTCCAAAAAGCCGAAGCCAAACTTCGGAACGGTACGATAATTGATTTATAAACGCTTTCAATCCGAACATCACGTAAACCTTCAAACGCTTCGCCCCTCTTTCATCCCGTCTGACGTTCCGCAAGCTCATCCTCTGCAAGCCGACTGTAAAGCTTACGGATCACGGAATCGATATCCGCGCCCTCAACGGAAACGTCTTCAATCGGATATTGGGCTGCCACTCGGCTAATGAAATCAAATACGGACGAATGAGGGCTGTTATGCTCAAAGAGGAACGTCTTGCGCAATCCTTCGTCCTGAACCAAGACGGCTTCCGGCATCTCCAGCATGCCCGGCTCCTCTCGGAAATCGATAACGATCCGCCGTTCGTTTCCGAGCTTATGGCGAAGGCTTGCTACGGATCCGTCGTAAACCAAGCTCCCCTTATTTACGACGATCATTCGGTTACAGATTTCTTCGATATCTTTCATGTCGTGAGTAGTCAGAACGATCGAAACCTCTTTTTCGCGGTTTACGGTTCGCAGAAATTTCCGGATTTGATCCTTTGCCATGACATCCAATCCGATCGTAGGTTCATCCAGAAACAAGATTTGAGGTTCGTGCAGGAGGGACATCGCAATTTCAACCCGCATTCTTTGTCCCAAGCTTAATTGCCTGACCGGCTTATCCATAAACGATGACAAAGAAAGGAGCTCTTTGCAAAACTCCACATTTTCCCGATATTTCGCTTCCGGAAGCTTATAAACATATTTGTGCAATTCAAATGAATCCGTGACCGGCAGGTCCCACCACAATTGGCTCCTCTGCCCGAATACTACGCCGATGTGCCGGGCGTTCGTCTTCCTCTCCTTATGTGGGGTAACGCCGAATACTTTTATTTCGCCGAAGGTTGGCACTAATATGCCTGTCATCATTTTGATCATCGTCGATTTGCCAGCGCCGTTCGGCCCCAAGTAACCTACCGCTTCCCCCTTCGATATCGAAAAGGAAATATCGCGGACCGCCGTTTCCTCTATATACTGTCTCGTAAACAAACTTCTTATGGAACCGAGAACACCGGGAAACCGTTTATACTGTCGATACGTTTTCGTTACGCCGCTAACGGTAATAACATCCATTAAACCACTCCATAGTTTGCCATTTTGTTTTGATAATTGATTTACATATTTAACCTTTACATAAAAATAATACTTTTTTGACCAGCCGGAAAACTACCTCAAAAATTAGATCTAAATTCATATAAAAATTGGATATTATCCAATTTTTATATGAATTTACAAAGCGATGTTTCTCATCCTTTGCTTCGAAACCCGCCATCCTTATCTCCTGCCGGAAATAAACGCCTGCAGGACGTTTGCATCCTGACAAACAAAACGGAGCAATAGCTCATGGCCATTGCTCCGTTCTCATAAACACTATGCTGAACCGGCTATTAAGCCGGCCGTACAATACCCGTCGTTCGCAGGGGCTTACAGCTGCACTTCAAACAAGCGCGCCGTGCGCCGCTGCGGCAGGCGCACGGTCAGCGCCGAGCGGGCCGCGTCCCAGCCGCATTCGGCGCCAAGGCCGCCGGCCGGATAGGCGCAGCGCACGGACCGCGGCGCCGTGCCGTTCAGACCGCGGATCGGCAGCGCCGCCTCGTCCTCCTCCCCGTCCAGCCGCCATACCGCCACGTACAGGCGGCTGCCCGCACGCAGGCCGAGGCTCATCCAGCCGTCCTGCTGCTTCGGCAGACCGAGCGGCCAGAACGGCATCGATTGCGGGATATCGGCGCGGATCGACTTGTAATAATCGAGCGCCTCCTTCACCAGCTCCCGGCGGCGCGGACTCAGCTCGGCCAGATGGCCGCTTTGGTGTATACGCAGCAGAAGCGCATTCACCATGTTGAAGACGACCTCCTCGTCGTCCCCTTCGCGGAGCGGGTACGACCAGATCGCCGACTGCTCCGGCGTCAGCGCGGACGGCGAGCTGGCCGCAATGCCGGCGTACCGTACATAATCCTCCTGGTCGCTTGTCGACTGGATGCTGTGGCGGCTTAGCATCGCGTAGTCCATCCGCATGCCGCCGCTCGAGCAGTTCTCGATGACCAGGTCCGGATACCGCGCAAATACGCCGTCCAGCCAGGCCAGATAAGCCCGGTTATGCTGCAGCAGCCCGTCGCCGAAGCTGTCCGCGTCCGTCTCCGTGCCGATCCCGGCGTTGATGTTGTAGTCCATCTTGATATACCCGACGCCGTAATCTTCAACCAGACGCCGGATCACCCCGTCGGCGTGGGCAATGACCTTCGGGCTGCGGAAATCAAGCTGGTAACGGCTCCGGTCCTTCACCCGCTTCCCGTGCCGCATGAAGAACCAGCTGTCGTCCGTCTCCTTCAGCTTCGGGCTCTTCACGCCCATCACCTCAAGCTCCAGCCACAAGCCGGGAATCATCCCTTTGCCGCGGATATAGTCCAGCACGTATTTGATGCCTTCCGGGAACCGCTTGGACGAAGGCAGCCATTCCCCGACGCCGTCCCACCATTCGCCCGGCGCGTACCAGCCCGCGTCGATGCAGAAATATTCGCAGCCCGCCTCGGCGGCCGCATCGATCAAAGGCAGCAGCCGCTCCGTCGTCGGATTCCCCCAGAGGCAATTCATATAATCGTTAAAAATAATCCGAAGCAGCCGGTTGTCTTCGTTCGGACGGCGAATGACGCGCCTGTAGCCGGTCAATTGGCCGACAACCTCCTCGAAGCCGCCCTCCGCGGCTCCGATCGCCGCAGGAACCGAAACGAATTCCTCGCCGGGCTTAAGCTCCTTCCACCAATGGTTATCGTGCTCGGTCGGCCCGCTGACGAGCAGCGTCAGCCGGTCGTACTGGTCGATGATCTCCCAATGCCACGAGCCGTTATGCTCGATTTGCCAGATCAGGCTCGTTCCCGCTTCCCGGTTCTCCAGCACGGCCATCGGGATATGCTCGGCGGAAGACCAGGAGCCCGTATTGCTGCACGATATCCGTTTCGAGCTTCGGTCCTTCATATGGGAGAAGCCAAGCTCCGGCAGCGAATAATCCCGCCATTGCAGCTCGCTTTGCCAGCCGCTGTGCGGAATGAATACCCGCATCTTCTCGTCGCGGTCAAGCGAGCCTTCCTTGTCCAGCCCCGTCAACGCAAACGACGAGACGTATTCGACCTGCACCGCCTCCGGTCCTTCGTTGCGAAGCTGCGTCCAGCAGCGGACGACCTGCAAGCCGTCGTAAAACTGCAGATGGCTTACCGCCTTAAGCCCCGTCACGGGATCGGCCAGACCGATTTCAAGCTTGCGTCCCCATTCGTTCCGCACGTCGAGATAGCCTTCATAGACCATGCGGAGTCCCGGATAAGTCGCCCGGTGCGTCCGCCCGTGATATTCCTCGCGGTCTTCGCCCGTCAATTGAAGCTCCATAAGCCGGAAGCCGTGTCTTTGCTCCTCCGCAACGGCGCTTTCGTCAAACGGCCGCGGTCCAAAATGAAGCAGCCGCGCATCCCCGGCGTCCGTTATTTCCAGCGTCACATAAAGCCCGTTCTCCGCCACGTCGATTCTTCTCATCCCAATATCCCCTCTCTCTCCCTTTCAAAATAAAAGCCCGCTTGAACGCCCGTTACGGACGCCAAGCGAGCGGTACCGGTCGGGCCGGCCGGCTAAGCCGGCAGCCTTTCCGTTATTGTGCCGATCCGAACTGGATCCAAGCTTTTTGAATTTCGTCGATGGCTTGCTCTTTCGTTTTGCTGCCGCCGATGTAAGCTTGCATCAGCTCGCCGAATTTTTGATGGAACGTATCCAGCGAGTAGTTGACCGAAAGGTCGCCGGCCGGCTCCGTCTTCACAATCTCTTCCATTTGCTTCGGCATATCGAGCTCCGGCATTTTGGCATCCTTGATCGGCGGAATGACTTTCGCGACGTCGGAGAACCACGATTTGCCGTAGTCCGACGTGTACAGCCAGTTGAAGAACTCGATCGTTTCTTTCGCCACCGCCGAATCTTTGTTGATGCGCAGCGCCTGGTCCGGCCCTACGACGATCTTGCTTTGCTCCGCTTTTTCGCTGACCGGATAACCGGCGATGCCGATTTGAATGTCCGGCGTAATCTTCTTGATCGCTTCCTCGTCCCATGCGCCTTTGCCTGTCATGAACGCCGCTTTGCCAAGGGCGAAGTCGCTCACCTGCGCGTTGCTGTCGCGTTCCAGCGGCTTGTCGGTGCCGTGCTGAACCGTCATGTCGATGAATTTGAAGAAGTTGTCGTTCAGCGCCGGGTGATCGGCGAACGTCGTTTCGCCAGCGATAAACTTGTCGACCAGCTCCTTCGGCGTAATGCCTGCGTCTTCGGCAGCCGCGTTGATGAAGTTTTGGAAAATATGTTTCCATACCCACCATTCTTTATACGCGTTGGCAAACGGCGTAATGCCTTTGGCCTCGAGCTTGGCGACGGCGTCTTCCATTTGCGAGAGCGTCTTCGGCACTTCGGTAATGCCCGCTTCTTCCAGCAGCTTTTTGTTATACACCATCACCATCAGGTTGTTTTTGACCGGGAAGCCAAGCACCTTGCCGTCGGAGGACGTCATAGCCGATTTAACCGTATCGGTCATCGCCGCGGCAAGCGGCTCGTTCGTCAAATCCGCGCTGTATTCCGCAAACGTGTCGATGTCTCCTCCGGCCGTCGTTTGGAATACGTCGGGCGTACTGCCCGCGCCGATTCTCGATTTCAGCACCGTATTGTAGTCGGCTTGCATGATTTCCAGATTAATCGTAACGTTTGGCTTCACTTTTTTATATTCGGCGATATAAGCGTTGAATGCCTCCGTATACTCCGGCGAACCCGTAAACATGTTAATCGTAACTTTTTTGTCGCCGCCTCCGGCATCGGCGCCTCCGGCTTCGCCGCCGCTGTTCGCGTTATTGCCGCCGCAAGCCGCGAGCAGTCCGGATGCCATAACCAGGCTGAGCACGACCGAAGCTATCTTTTTCTTCGATTTCAACATGATGCTGCCCCTCTTTTCCGCTTAATGTATTTGCTTTCTCGTTGTCATTGTAATGAAAATGTAAGCGGATCAAAATGCAGTTATGTGGCATTTTTGGGGTAAAAAAGTGTAGTCTCGCCGGGCGGTCGCCCCCCGTTCTCATTTTTCCCCGCTTAACGCCTTGGACCGCTCCGCCCTGTATTCCGTCGGGGACAGATTAAAATAATTGCGGAAAGCTTTGCTGAAATAGTTTTTGTCCTTAAAGCCCAGCATTTCGGAAATCTCCTGGATTTTCAGCGCCGGATCGTCCAGCAGCGCCTTCGCTTTCTCCATCCG
The DNA here is from genome assembly GCF_042685365.1 of Paenibacillus thailandensis. Taxonomy (NCBI): domain Bacteria; kingdom Bacillati; phylum Bacillota; class Bacilli; order Caryophanales; family Paenibacillaceae; genus Paenibacillus; species Paenibacillus thailandensis. The sequence continues at coordinate 9,683 of NZ_JBHUMY010000032.1, forward strand.
CACCTTCTGCACGTATTCGTGGATGCCGAACCCGAATTGCTGCTTGAACAGCTTCATCAAATATTCCCGGCTTAAATAATATTTCTCCGTGAACATCGAAATTTTGATGTCCTCGTAATAATGGCTGTCGATATACGCTTTAATGTCGCCGATGTTGAACGGTTTGGTCGCGGATGCCGCTTCGCTTACGGCCGAGCAATAGTCGTCCGCGATCCGGTTCAGCAGGGCGGCATAACTGTCAAAGCCGGCGTAATCGGACGGAACGACCGGTTCGCTCGACCCTTGGGCGCCGGCGAGCGGCAAGTCGATACGAGCCACGCCCAGCTCCAGCGCCAGATCGTTCAGCATAATGACGAACTCCCGCAGCATGCGATCGGCTTCCTCCAGGGTAAACTTGCCGGAGACGCTCCGCTGCCTCAGCACGTCGCCCACGATATGTTTAACCTGGCGGTAGTTCCCGCCTTCCATGCTGCTCCGAATGGCCGGGATAAAGCCGGTCAGGCTGTACGGCTTGCTTTCTTTCGCCGCGGACTCGCTCTCCTCCGGCATCTCCGCGGGCGTGGCCACCGTCCCCGAGCGCAAGCGAAGCAGGTCGAGCCCGGCCACGGCCGCCCTGGCGCTGTCGTAGGAATCCGCCAGCGACATGACGCCTTTGCCTACCGTGCCGAATCCGGCCACCGATTCGATCGCAAACAGCTCGAGCAGGGCGGACAACGCTTTACCCGTCTCGTGAAAAGCGTGAAAAGCCATCTCTTCCTTGCCGCCGGATTCCGCCCGCAGCACCGCAATCATCTCGCCCTCCCGCTTCGGATGGGCAAAGCTGAACGAACGGAGGCCCGGTCCTTCCATTTCGTTGAGCACGTTGGCCGCCGCATAATACAGCAGCTCCTTGTCCCGCTTGAACCGGCTTGCCGCCACCTTCTCCGCGTTCAGCATCCTTAAGACGGCAACGGCGTAATACCCGTCTTCCCGGTCGGCGCCGATCAAAGGCAATAACGTTTCGTTCGGCTGCTTCTTGAAGCTTCGCTCGATAATGGACCAATAAATTTTCTCCTTCAGCCTCGGAAGCGACAAATTCAGCGTGATCCGGTTATGAATGGATTCGCTTTCGCGCTTGCGCCTCTCCTCCAGCACGCCAAACGCCTTATTTAACGCCTGGTTCAAATCCTGCCGGTTGATCGGCTTGAGCAAATAATCGACGACCTTCGAGCGAATCGCTTGCCGCGTATACTCAAAATCGTTAAAGCCGCTTATGACGATGGCCGGCATATCGGGATAATTTTCCTGCAGCTTTTGCAAAAATTCCATTCCGTTCATCTCGGGCATCTTCATATCGACCATGACGAGATCGATATGGTGCTCCTTCAGCAAGGCGAGGCCCTGAAGCCCGTTATTTGCCTCCAATATGCGGTCGACCCGCAAATTTTTCCAGTCGCCCAGCAGCCGGATCGCCTCCCGGAGCGGTTCTTCATCGTCAATGATCAATACGTTGTACATCTTTTCCGTGTCCTCCCTGCGGTAATAACATTTCCATCCTCGTCCCCGATTTATCCGAATGAATGTGCAGGCTCGCTTTCTCGCCGTACAAGAGCCGAAGCCTCGTATGAAGGTTCAGCAAACCGACGTTGTCGGTTTCCCGGTCCTGCCAATCCTCTTCGAACGACAGAAGCACCTTCTTCAGCCGGTCCGGCTCAAATCCGGGGCCGTCGTCGGCAACCGTGATGACCGTATGCTCCCCGGCCAGCTTGGCGCCGATCGTAATCGTAACCGTGCTGGACACTTTCTCCAGCGCGTGCTTGATCGCGTTTTCCGCGAGCGTCTGCACGGACAGCTTCGGCAGCTCGACGTCCATCAGCGGCTCGTCCCATTCGTAGACGACCTGTAGACGTGCGCCGAACCTTGCCTTCTGCAGCGACATGTAACGCTCGATATGCTGCAGCTCCTCGCGGGCGAGCACGATGTCCCTGCCGCTGATGCAATAACGCAGCGTCAGCGCCAGCGCGTCGACCATGTCCGCGATGTCGTAACGCTCGTAACGGAGCGCTTTCGTCGATATCGCCTGTAGGGCGTTGTACAGAAAATGCGGATTGATTTCCGCTTCCAGCGCTTTCAGAATGGCGTTTTTTTCCGCAAGCTTCATCTTGTATCGTTCGGTGATCAGCTCGTTCGTCCGTTTCACCATCAAGTTGAAGTGATGCGACAAATACGCGATTTCGTCGCGTCCCTTCACCTCCGACTGCGCTTCAAAGTCTCCCGCGCTGAACCGTTTCATCTGCTTCTGCAGCTCGTTTAGCGGTCTCGTAATCGCTTTGGAATAAAAGAATACCGTTACGATGGCGATAAGCAAAAAGCCGATGCCCAGCGCCAGGGCGATATTGCGGTTCGTGGTGGCCGCCTCCCGGATTTGGCCGTACGGAATCGGTTTCACAAGTCTCCACCCTTCCGCTTCCTCCACGTCGTACACGACGAGGTATTTCCGATCCCCTTCGCCCCACGTAAAGTGCCCGCCGTCCTCCGAATCGAGCCTCTGAAGCATGCCTTCCTCCGCCGCTTGCCCGTAAAAACCGTAATCGTCGGCGTAGAACAGCCGGCCGTCCGGGCTGAAATACATCAGATGCTCCTCTCCATTGAGCGGCACGTCTCCGATCATCTGATCGAACATTTGGTTCGTGTAATAAAAAGAAAATACCGCTTGCGGCTTGCGGGTCACGATCGAGCGCATCACCCAATGATACGCCATGAAACCGGTATCCGGATCGACCGGATAACCGATTAGTTCCCCGCCGGCGGACGGTCCGGCAAGCGGTTGATACGATCGGTTTTTCGGGTTTTGCAGCGTTTCTTTGTACCACCCGTATCCTTCAAAGTCGGCGTCCAGCACTTTGCGGACGGTCACGTTGTAGTGTTCCTTCGTTACCGCGTAATACGAATGCTGGTCGATGACGTACATGTAGATCGCCGCCAGATCGTCGCGGGCATAGAACAGCCCTTTCAAATAGTCTTCCACGTACATGCGCGAGGAGTAATCCTCGTTCTGATGCAAAATCGCATACGTCAGCTCGTCGTAGCTGTTTTGCGGCAGCGAGAATTGCTCCATGTCGGACAAATAACTGTGCAAATTCCGGTTCACGAGCTTCAGATTGCTGGAAGCGCTTGAAATATTGCTCTGAATCGACTCGTTCTGGAGCATTTGATACGAAATCGCCGTAAGCAAGCCGACGACCAGCACGATAATGGACATAAAAAGCAGCAGCAGCTTGTTGACAAGCCGCCGCGAAACCGTTTTGGCCACATTGGAGAAAAGTTCCGCCGTTTTTTTGATCAGAAAATTCATGCTCCTCCTGTCGGGCATTCGTTCACGTTTTTACCCTTAACTGTTTTCTATAATCCATTTTGACGCCCGGGGGCCTCCATTATAATCACATTATAGTCAATTCGACAAGCTTGTGAAGGGCGGCTACGCTGCCGGCAGCTTGGCGACAGAAGCAATGAAACGGGGTGCACAGTACATGTTTAAGGCTATGGGGAGAAAATGGAGCGAACGGTTTGAGTTCGGCATTTTTACGATTCCGGTGCTGATTTGCATCGTAATCGCTTTTTATATTCCGTTTGCGATGACCATCGGCTATTCGATGACGGAATGGAACGGAATTTCGAAAGATCCGGCGTTTGTCGGCCTGGACAATTTCAAGCAAATTTTTGCGGGAGACTCCAATTTTGCGAATGCGGCCTGGTTTACGGTCAAGTTTGCCGTTTTGTACATTATTTTGGTGAACGCGATCGCCATTTTGCTGGCCGTCATTCTGGACATGGGGCTCAAAACGTCGACCTGGCTTAGGACGGCATTCTTTATTCCTTACATCTTGAGCCTTGTCATTGTCGGCTTCATCTGGAAATTCATCTTTATGCAAGGCTTTGAATCTTTGGCCGCCAGCACGGGCTGGGGCGTCTTCGACCTAAGCTGGCTCGGCGAGCCGGGGCTTGCGTTTATTTCGATTCTGGGCGTGTCCATCTGGCAGTCGGTCGGCTTCTACATGGTCATTTATATCGCGGGCCTGCAGTCGGTGCCGGGCGATCTGAAGGAAGCGGCCGTCGTGGACGGGGCCGGGCCGGTCCGCCGGTTTTTCAGCATTACGCTGCCGCTGCTTGCCCCGTCGATTACGATATCCGTCTTTATGGCGCTGACGAACTCGATCAAAGTGTTCGACGTGATCCTGTCCCTGACGGGCGGCGGCCCGGGAGGCACGACGTACAGCATCGCCTACGACATATACCGCGACACGTTCCAAAACAACTTGTACGGCTACGGCACGGCCAAAGCTCTCGTCTTATTCGTTGCGGTGCTGATCGTTACCGTTATTCAATTGACCATCTTCAAACGCAGGGAGGTTGAAGCCTGATGATTACAAAACCGAACAAAGCGGGGCGCTTCGCGCTCGAAGCGGTCATGTTCGTTCTGTCGCTCGTCTTTCTGTACCCGCTGTTTCTGGCGATCAACAATTCCTTGAAAAGCTTTGGCGAGGTGATGACGGACGTTATCGCCCTGCCGAAAAAACTCGCGTTCGAAAACTATTCGTACGTCTGGGAATTCATTAACTATCCGCGGCTGTTCCTGAACAATGCGGTCATTACGATACTCGGCCTTGCGGGCATCATTCTGTTCTCGTCCATCGCGGCTTACAAGCTGGCGCGGACGAAAAGCCGCCTGAGCGGACTGCTGTACATTCTGGTCATTATGCCGATGCTTATTCCGTTTCAATCGATTATGCTGACCGTGCTCCAAGTCGCGAAGGACCTCAATCTTTCCGAAAGCACATGGGGGCTTGGCATGCTGTACTGGGGCTTCGGCGCCCCGCTCGCCGTATTCATCTACCACGGCTTCGTCAAAGGCATTCCGAAGGAAATCGACGAAAGCGCGACGATCGACGGCGCATCCGGCTTCCGGCTGTTCTTCAGCGTCATCTTCCCGCTGCTGAAGTCGGTTACGACGACGGTCATCATCATCGACGTTATGTGGATCTGGAACGACTTCCTGCTGCCGCTCCTTATGGTCAACGGCTCGCCGGATACGAAGACGCTGACGCTTGCCGCGTATACGTTCGTCGGCCAATACACGTCGGATTGGCAATACGCGATGACGGCCATGGTTATGGCGGTGCTGCCGTCCATCATCGTCTTCATCTTCCTGCAGAAGTATATCGTCAAAGGCGTCGTTGCCGGCGCCGTGAAAGGCTGATCGCGCGCATTTCCGACGCGCGGAAGCCGGAACGCCCCGCTTGCCGTTGAGGCAGCGGGGCGTTTGTTTGTTCCCGAGCAGCGGGGACGCGGCGGGGGCCTGCCAAACCGGTGCCATGTGGTGTACTTTTGCACCACACGGTGCGCTTCGGCGTCACGATCGGCCCCATGTGGTGCACTTTTGCACCACGCGGGGCGCTTCGGCGTCATGATCGGCTGCATGTGGTGCACTTTTACACCACGAGGTGCGCTTCGGCGTCATGATCGGCTGCATGTGGTGCACTTTTACACCACGAGGTGCGCTTCGGCGTCATCATGATCGGCTGCATGTGGTGCACTTTTGCACCACGAGGTGCGCTTCGGCGTCATGATCGGCCCCATGTGGTGCACTTTTGCACCACGAGGTGCGCTTCGGCGTCACGATCGGCTGCATGTGGTGCACTTTTGCACCACGAGGTGCGCTTCGGCGTCATGATCGGCCCCATGTGGTGCACTTTTGCACCACGAGATGCGCTTCTGTGTCACGATCGGCCGCATGGGGTGCACTTCTGCACCACGCGGGGCGCTCCGACGCATATCCAGCCGCATGTATTATACTTTTGCGCTCACACGGAGGGCTTTGGGCCCGCACAATTTTGACCGTTAGTTGAGCTCCCCAAAAATAAGCATTCGCTTTTAGCAATTGCAACTTGCCTTTTACAGTTATTGCGCTGGAGTCGATCCCGCCCCCCGCTTTACTCCATCGCCGTCAGCGTAAGGCTCGAGACGGTCAAATCCGGGCCGTACTCCATAACGGCCGCAACGGCGAACTCCGCCGGCGACACGTTCCCTGCCACCATAGCCACGATCTTATTGTCCAGCAGCTCATAATCGACGAACGAATGGAAAGAGACTTTCTCAAATCAATATCCGGCATCGGATTTCTCGTACGACAGCTCTACCTTCTGAGAATCGTATTCGGCACTGACTCGAACTTTGCCGTCCGCCGCGGTAACGCTGCTGGTGACATGACTGTTGACATAACGCACAGGATCTTCCGCTTCAAGCTCGGTTAAATCTTCTAAAGATAAAACATGAAGCTCTTCGATATGTACCCCCGTTCCCGTACCCGTCGTCAATAGAATGACCGCTTCTTCCCGGTTGTCGCCGTTTACGTCCGCAATATGCACGGCAGGGGAATAGGCCGGGTTATCGACGTTCTGCCAGTCGAACGTTCTGGACAACGCTCCCGCTTTTACGGTGATGGTATCAAAGGAGCCTTTATCCAACTGAGTGGCGGTAACGCTTACATCGCCTTCGGTTATCGTTAATTCAAGAACACGCGGCTCTGCTTCGCCGATCGTCACCTCGGCTACGCTTTTAAAGCCGAACACGCCAATTAAGGCCATAAGAACCAATACCATCTTCGCCATCGTCCGTTCTCCTTTTTCAGGAATAGATTGACATCTACCCTTCCATAACGCAGCCGTTCCCGCAAATGTTTCAAAACAACCGGCGCCGGACACGAATGTCCGGCGCCGGGCGTATTCTCCCTTATAGCTCCTTCGTCATAAACACGCTGTTCGGATCGTCCCAGTAGTCCGCAAACGGCCCGCAGTAACGGAACCCGCAGCTTTCGTACAACTTCCGCGCCGGTTCGAATTCGGCCATCGAGCCCGTCTCCAGGCTCAGCCGGTCGTAGCCTCGCCGGGCTGCCTCCGCGATAATGTGCTCCAGCATCCGCCTCGCAACGCCTTTGCGCAAATGCGCCGAAGCGGTTCGCATCGATTTGACCTCTCCGTGCTTCGCATCCAGCTCCTTCAAAGCGCCGCAGCCAAGCAGCTCGTCGCCTTCCCATACGCTCCAGAACGTAACCTCCGGACTGCGCAAGCCGTCCAAATCCAATGCGTGCACGCTTTCGGGCGGAGAGCTTTCAAACATCGATTGAAGATGTTCTCCGATAAGCGCGATAATTTTGTCTCCGGTCAAGTCGTCTACCCTGATTTCCATGTTGTTCTTCCACTCCTTCTCGGCTATAAAAGACTGCAGCATCGCTTAACGCCCGTCGCAGCGTTAGTTCTCTCTTTCAATTCGACAGCAACCGCCGATTCCCTTTTAAGGCCGCATCCGCCTTAAGGCCGCACATCGTTTCCGTACATCGGAGCGGATCACCGTTCCGTCCCGTTCAACGGCAACAACCCGCCCTGCTCGAGGACGGGTTGTTATATGCGATCAATCCGTTAATCCAAGCGCTTCCAGCATCCGGACAACCGTTGCGGCTGCTTGCCCTTTCGTCACCGTGCCGCGGGGATCCAGCTTCGTCTCGCTTACGCCCCGCATGATGCCTTGCTCCGCCAATAGCGCCAGCGAAGGCTCCGCGTATCCGGCTATGGAAGCGCGGTCCGCGAAGCGGCTCAGCGCCGACGAATCGGCGGCTGCCTCGAAGCCGGCGTAACGCATGGCGTTCGCCACAATGACGGCCTGCTCCTGCCGCGTCAGCGTCCCGTCCGGATCAAAGGCCGTTTCGGTTTTGCCTTTTACAAGGCCCGCACGCCGTGCAGCCGCTATATCCGCGGCATATTCCGATTGCGGGGCTACGTCCGCAAACCCCGAATCGCCGGAGTCCGGCAATATGCCCAGCCCTCTAACGACGAAGGACGTGAACTCCGCCCGGGTAATGGCGCGGTTCAAGCCAAAAACGTCCGTCGCGTCGCCGAACGCAATCAGTCTCGCGGCCGCTTCCCGCACCTCGCGTTCCGCCCAGCTGCCGGCCGTGTCCCGGAAGCTGCCTCTGTTCGTCCCTACGACGGCGAACACGCTATTGCCCTTGCTCTTCAGAACGGCCGTCACCGTGCCGTCCGGACCTGCCTTAAACGAGGTCGGAACCGGGCGCAGCTCTTGCGTGACCGGGCTGTACACGACGCCTGCCGCCTGACCGGCATCGATATTGTCGACGGTTATCGTAAACGATAAGCTGAAATACGTGTCCGTTTCCCCGATTTCGTCGTATTGGCCGCCGGATCCGAGCTTCTCCAGCTTCGTTTCGAGCGGCTGCGCCAATAGCGGCCAACCGTTCGCTGCCGCGGCAGCGGCCGCGTCCCCGGAAGCCGGCGCGCGAAGCGTAATGCGGATATCGGCGGATAGGTCGATGACGTGAATCGGTATCGTATAGACGATACCGTCCGCCGTCACGGACAATGCGGCCTGCTCGCCTTTGGCCGCGATCGCTTCCACGATTTCGCGCGGCACGACGACCTCGGTATGATTCGTATCCCCGGCCTCTACGACAAATTCGGTAAAGGACGATGCCTCTATCGCTTCCGCCGCTCCCGTCAGCACTTCAACGGTTCTGACGCCGTCCCGCTCGCTTTCTTTCGCCGCCAGTATGTTGCCTTCTTCCGCCGGCGAAGAGCTTAAGCCGCCTCCCCCTCCCGATCCTCCTCCTGAACCGGAAGCAGCGGTCCGGACTTGTAATGCAGACGCAGCCGCGGATACGTCTTCGATCCGCTCTCCGACCTTCCGGACTGCCAGAACGCGAATCGAATAAGGGGTCGACGGCTGCAGCGAACCGAGCGTAAACCGCGTATCGGCCGTATAACCGGCATAACGGCTGCCTTCATACACTTCATAACCGGTTGCGCCGGCCGAAGCTTCCCAATTCAGGCCGATCGAGGCCGCTCCCGTATGGGACGCCTTCAACTCGCGGGGGATGGGCAGCGCATCCGCTTGGACTTTGCCGTCGATCGGGAGATCCTCCGCAAGCTGTCCGGACAACGTCCGGTTGCGGTCCCCGCTTGCTTCCCAGTTCATAATGCCGGCCAGATCAAGCGTCTTGACGAGCGAAGCGGCATATTTCATCGACGTTTGATCGTTATACGTTATATACGTTTTGGTCTCGGCATTGTACAAATAAGCGGTCTTGGTCGCTTCGTTCCAATAGCGGGCATAGCCGTTTTTGCCGATATAGCTGTTCTCCAGATCCGAGAAATCGAAGATGCCGGCCTCCCATGAGCCGAAGTCCGTCCCGCCGGCGCATGTCTCATATTCGCCCGGAGCCGGGCAATCTTTCCAGCCTTTGCCGTAATAAGGCACTCCCATAACCAGTTTGTACGCCGGCACGCCTCCGTCCAAATGCCCGAGCAACCCCCCGGCTACATGATTCCGGTGCGCCGATTCCGACGGGTTCCGGACATCGTAATAAAGCGGCGAGTTCGCATGAGCCAGCCGATCCCAGCTGCCGCTGTAATCGTAGGTCATAATGTTCACGAAATCGAGATATTCGACCGAATGGGCCAGATCGGCGTTAACGACGAAGTTGTCCCCTTGGCCGGAAGCGATCGTCTGCAAATAATATTTGCCGTCCTCCGCACCGGCCGCGTCAAGCGCTTCCCGCACCGTTCGGACAAGCCTCGTAAAGTTTTCCTTATCCTCCGGCAAATGCGCGTTATGCGTTTCCCCGCCTTCTACCGGATATTCCCAGTCGATATCGACGCCGTCCAGCCCATATTGGCGAAGGAAGGCCACAACCGAATTGGCGAAAGCGCGCCTTGTCACTTCCGCAGCCGCCATGTTGGAAAAGTTTTTTGACCAGGACCAGCCGCCGACCGATATGAGCGCCTTAAGGTGCGGATGCTCCTCTTTTAACTTAGCCAGCTTTTGAAAATGGTCCGGATCCGCCTCGGCGTCGCCGATGACGATTTCGCCGTCATGAACGTAACGGTCTTGAAGCGGCAAGCTTTCGTTCCGGCAAGGCGCGCTTCCCGTCCCGTACTTTTTCCAGCATAAATCCGCAAATGCGTAATTGACATGCGTTATTTGCGAAACCTCGATATCCTCAATCTGGAAATTTCTTGCGTATTTTGACCAAGAGGCATAATACGTCACGATGTTGTAATCGCCGCCTGGAACGACCGTAACCGGCTCGCTCGCCGGGGACTCCCACAATGCGTTGCGGGCGACGACTTCAAAGTCGTATTTCTTCCCTTCGGTCAGCCCTTCGGCCGTATAACGGGGTTCATTGCTTGTTCCGATCTTTCGGCCGTCACTGTAAATGTCGTAGCTCGTCGCGCCGGGCGTTCCCGCCCAGCCCAACGTAACGGCCGTTCGCGTCGCCGTTACGGCCTGCAAATCCCTCGGCGCTTCAAGTTCTCCCCAGACCAGACTCACGACGTTGCTGCCCGCCGATACGGCCGGAAGATGCTGGGCCGCAACCTGGAATTCATACGTCTCGCCGATAACCGTCTGGCCTTCCGGTATCGTAAACGTAAACGTATTCGAACCGTCCCAAACGCCGCCGCTCCAGCCTCCGTTGACATAAAAATCGTAGCCGTTCGCCCCGGGGCTGCCCGTCCAGCTGAACGACATGCTGTTATAGGTAACGTCCGTAACGGATAAATTCGCCGGCGGCGTTAGCGGAGCCGGTTCATATTCGTCTTGGCCTTCGTCCGTCGTAACGGTAATGCTTGTCGCCGGAGCGCCGATTAAATTGAGCTCCACGCTGACCGTATACGTTGCGCCGCCTTTCAAATTACGGATGGTAACCGGCTCGACGCCGGAAGCCCATAACCCGGAGCCCGCGCCGGAGTTGTCCTTGAACCGGACGTAATAGCCGGTCTCATAAGGATCGTAGCCGCTCACTTGATCCCATTCGACCGTTATGGAGTTGTAGGTTGTGCTTACAAGGCGCAGATTCGAAGGGGCGGGTATTTCCGAGGAAATAGCCGCTTCCGCCCGTACGGACGCGGCGTTAGCCAATGAGCCGAGCATAAGAAGCGAGCATATCAAACCGATAATTGCCTGATTAAACGAATTGCGGCATGAAGATTTCATCAAAGCCACCTCAACTTTACCGAATTTCGAATGGTCCCCTGCGGGCCGATGGTCCGAATTCTGGCTGATGGAACAAAAAGATGAAAATCTGGTTGCCCGAGTCTTCAACAAAGCCTCCTTCCGTTTAAAAGAATATAAGGTTATAAAGTTTATCATGGAGCAAAGGCAGGTTTTGGGATAGGGGTATATTTCCATCGAAAGAGGGGAATTTTACATCATCTTCACAACCGGAAAAGGCTTTGAATTTCAGGGGAAAAACGAAGAAAGTTTCTAGCCGCCTAGAAGAAAAAAAGGAAGAGAAGACCATTTATGCCTCTCTTCCCGCCGGATAGTTCTCTTAACGGCTGCGGCCGATCCTTCTTATTCGGAGCCGTCTGCTTCTCACCCTCCGTATCGGACTCATGAACTGACAGCCCGCCCTTGAGATTATCGGCTAGTTTCGTTTACCCGTCAGTTGGCTTCAACAATTTGCCATTGCTGGTTCAAGCCGCCGTTGTCGGTCCAGCCGATTACGTTCGCTCCGTCGCTAAGCGAGCTGGAGGAGACGTCGATCAGCTTGCCGGTCGCCCGGTTTTTCAACTTAAAAAATCCGCCGCCCGCGTCGACGAGCTGCCAATGCTGGCTTTGCCATCCGCCGTCCGTCCACTGCTCGATAACCGTCCCGTCCGCAGCCGATCCGTTCTCGGGTCCCAAAATAAGTCCGCTGTTGACGTTTTGAATTTTGTAATAACCGCTCCCCGCATCGATCAAGCGCCAACGTTCGCTATCCGCATTATTGTCGGTCCACTGTTCCGCGTCGGCTCCGGAGGATGTTGAGCTATCTCTTATATTCAGCGCTTTTTCGCTTCTGCGGTTAATAAGCTCGTACGAAGCGCTGCCGTTCACGGAGAATCCGACGCCGGACACGGTCCCCGCGGCCGCATCGATGTTCAGCTTCGGATACCAGGACATGGTCACGGTTGTCGACGTCGGGAAAGAAAGCGGCAGCCATACGTATTTCGATTCGTTTACCGGCCTTTCCCATGCCCCCGCCCAGCGGTCTCCCAAATAAAGATAAGAGGTCGAGGAAGCTCCTTCAACCGGGAGCACGTAAGTAGACTGGGATTCGTATGTCCGGGAATCCGCCAGATTCGAAAGCCCGCTCCATGGCCCGGCAATGCTGGAGGCTGTTGCGTATTTCGCCTGGTTGGGCGTCCATCCCGTCGCTCCAGACGTTATGAGGAAGTAGGTCGATCCGCGTTTGAACATGGCCGGGGCTTCCCGGTACGAGCCGGCCCACAGTGTGGTAACAAGCGAATCGATCCCAAGAAAATCGGGCGTCAGCTTGTAAATGTTAAGGTCCGCGTTGACGCGGGTCGCCGAGATGAGATATGCGGTCCCGTTGTCGTTAAACACCGTCATGTCCCGCGAGTCGTAGCCGAGCGGCCGGAAGCTGCCGTGGTACGTGTACGGCCCTTCGATGTCGTCCGCCGACGCGACGGCTACCCGGGCTTCGCCGTAATCGACGCCGTTCTCCTTATGTGCCCACAGCACGTATTTGCCCGTGGCCGCATTATGCAATATTTTCGGCCGTTCGATGTTGGCGGCGGCGAGCTCGGCGCTGGAAGACTTGGACAGCAAATTCGCCCGGAACTCCCAATTGACAAGATCGGTCGACCGGTAAAGCGATACGTAGTTCGTGCCGTCCCGGTTTTCGCCGACCCAATAATAGTAGCTGCCGACTTTGATCATTCCGCCCCCGTGGGCTTGAATCGGGTTCCCCGACGTATCCTTAAACTGCGTACCGTTCAGCAGGCTGACGGAAGCCGCGCTGCCCTTACCGCCAAACGACGCCAAACCCGATGCGGCGAGAAGCAGCAGCGACAAAAGCAAGCCGATCGACCTTATTGTACAACCGGTCCAATTTAATGACATCCGCGTCATCCCTCCGTTTTACCGAATGTTTTTAAACGCTTTCAAACAGCGGCACGGCACCTCCTCCCATCCTTATTGTTATGAGAGGCTAAGCGGCGTATGACCGTATTTTTTAGATATGGCGCACGAAGGCAAGTGTTACCGCCAATTTAAAATGAAAAGCGGCTCCCTCATCGTTAAGAGGAAGCCGCCGTCAACTATTCGATCGTATAGGCAAGCTTAAACGTCCAAAGCACGGTGCCGTTTTCTTCGGAATCGCTGCCGACGCCGAAGTCGTTATCGTTTATAATGGCGATCGTGTTCCCGTTAATAAGCGACAATCCTTCGATCTTTTCGTACGGGAACCCGAATTCGACCGCGTCGATCACCGTCCGCTTCGCGACCGGCATAATTCCGCTCTCCTTCAGGTCGGCCGCCGTCATTTGTTCCAGCGTTTTGCCGCCGGACGACGCGGTATCGTATTGGCCCAATACGTTTGCGGCCGTCGACAGGTCGGCTTCGTAAATCCGCTTCAGCTGCGCCTTGTCGCCGGCGTTTTTGTCGCGCTCGTCGATCAGCAGCGTATGCTCGTTTACGGCTACGAGATCGGAGATGACAATATCGCTTTGCTTCAGATCGTTGAATTGGGCAGCGTCCTCCGCCATATAAACGAATTCGGCGGCCGGCTCGAGCGTTTCGAGATTCAGCTTCAAAATCCGGAGCTGGCGGGAGTTGTCCGTCGACTTGTCGGGATTGCGAAGCGGGCTTTGCATCGCCATAAACATCCATTTGCCGTCCGGCGTAATGCCGACCGCTTCCGCGCCGCGGTTCGAGCGAAGGTTCATATAAGCGGCGGGAATCGCTTCCTTGACGGGTACGGCGGGGGAATCCACTTGAGACGCCCAGCCTTGCGGCACGATTCGCTGCAGAACCGTACCGTCGCGCTTCACTTGAAGAATGCTGGGGCCGTACTCCTCGCTAATCCAGAACGTATCGTCTTTGGCGTTGTAAGCGAGGCCTTCGATGTCGGCGCCGTAAGGGTCGTAGGCAAGCAGCTTCCCGGCGGATGCGTCGTAAGGCGTCTCGTCGCGGCCTTCAATGTTAGGCAGGCCCGTAATCCGCTCGGTTCCGGTAACCGGATCCGTTCCGTCCACTTTCAGCGGAATGGTCTCCAGAACGTTAATTTTTCCGTCCGCGATCTCAATTTTGTAGAGGGAAGGCGTATAGCTCTCCAGCGGGAAAGTGCGGCGGGTTTCGCCGTCGACCTCCACTTCTCCGTTCGGGCCGCGGTCGGCCGTCGAATAAAAGACGTTGTCCGGGTCTCCCGGAAGATGCGACAAGGAAGAGCCTACGCCCATCTTAATCCCTTCCGCAAGATCGTCTGCTTGAAGCGAGTATTGGCCGGTCAGCTCAGGCTTGTCCGTCAGCGATACGCTTCCCCGGAATTCGTCGTAATCGACATATTGGCCGGTCAGCTCGGCGATCTCCCGCAGCGGGAAGTATAGCCGATTGTCGATGTTGACCGGCGAATTCTCAAGCTGCACCTCTTCGCCGTTAACGGTTATTTCCGTCTTCGAATCCGTATTCCCCGTTACGGCCGCGGCGGATACGGCGCTTGCAACCGTTCCGAGCGCAACGACGGCAACGGCCGACATAAGCCACTTCTTTTTCATGTGCGAACCTAATCTCCTTCCGGAATAAACGATGTATGTATAGGTTTCTCTCCAATTGAAGCTTACCGCTCTCATATTATAGCCGTGTAAAAGCGCCATGAAGATATTGTAAAAAGCGAAGATCCTTAAGAGTTACGAACAAAGTACTATAGCCTGCCGGCAGCTGTCGTTGGTAAACTAAAAACAGTAGGCGCTTACTAAAAATGGCATTATCCAAGCTAACGCACGAACTCTATTTGCGGGAGGAACATGTTGATGAGGAAACGATATTCATTGATCGGAATCGTCTGTCTTCTTTTAGGCCTTTTTTCCAACACGGCGGTGGCGAAAAGTTCGGAAGGCATGATGGTGGCCGGGGGCGGTGGGCATTCTCTCCTGCTTCAGAAGGATGGAACCGTTTGGGCTTGGGGATGGAACAGCAGAGCCCAACTGGGGGACGGAACCAAGACGGACCGTACTTATCCCGTTCAGGTACAGGGCCTCGATTCGGTAGTCTCCATAGCGGCCGGCTGGACGCACAGCTTTGCGATCAAAAGCGACGGCACTTTGTGGAGCTGGGGCGGCAATATGTTCGGCCAGCTTGGCGACGGAACAACCTATGATCGCTTGATTCCCGTTCAAGTGAACGGTCTTCACTCGGTGGCAGCCGTTTCGGCGGGATATTCTCACAGTCTGGCAGTCAAGGACGATGGAACCGTTTGGGCGTGGGGAACGAATTATTACGGCCAACTTGGCGATGGAACAACTGAAAATCGAATCGTCCCCGTCCAAGTGCAGGGTCTCGATTCCGTAGTTGCCGTTGCCGCAGGCTCCGGCCATAGCTTGGCGGTCAGAAGCGACGGAACCGTCTGGGCATGGGGGGCCAACTGGTCGGGCCAGCTTGGCGACGGAAGCAATACGTCTTCCTCCGTTCCCGTCCAAGTATCCAATCTCGGTTCCGCCATCGCCGTCTCGGCGGGCAATACGTTTAGCGCAGCGCTCAAAAGCGACGGGACCGTTTGGGCTTGGGGAGCTAACGACATCGGCCAGCTCGGCAGCGGAACCACGACGCCATATCACAATACTCCCGTCAAGGTAGCGGGCCTCGGTTCCGTAATTGCGATTGCTGCAGGCAATGAGTATGGTTTGGCGCTTAAGAACGACGGAACCTTGTGGGGATGGGGATATAATGCTGCCGGTCAGCTTGGCGACGGTACCGCGACAAACAGAAATTCTCCCGTTCCGGTAACAGGTCTTGGTTCGGTAGTCGCCATATCTGCAGGCACCGGGCATGGTATGGCCGTTCAAAGCGACAGAAGCGTTTGGGTATGGGGAAGCAATTTCTACGGCCAGCTCGGCGACGGATTATTCGGCGACGGTTATAACCGTAACACCCCGTTCCAAGTATGCTCAACGAATAATTGCAAAAAGTGACGTTACACATTTCAAAGCAACAAACAAAAGGCGAAGCCCCTTCGGAACGGGGCCTCGCCTTTGTTTTTTCGTTTCAGGAAGGCTGCTTCGTCATAAGCATATAAACGACTTTCGCGCATTCCGCCCGGGTGGCGGGCTTAGCCGGAGCGAACAGACGGCCGCCTTGACCTTCCAGGAAACCAAGCGTCACCGCTTTGGCGATATACGCTTTGGCCCATTCGCTCATGGCATCTTGGTCGTCGAACGCTTCAAGGCTTCCTTCGGCCGCTTCGACGGCACCGTACTTCCACTCGTAAGCCTTCACCATAATAACCGCCATTTCCTCGCGGGTAATCGTCCGGCTTGGCTCGAACTTCCCGTTGCCGCTGCCTTCGATAATTCCGGCTTCCGTTAGGGCGCCGACGGCCTGCTCGTACCAGCTGCCCGCCGCGACGTCGGAATAACGTCCGCCTGCGCCTGCCCCTTCCATGCCGAACGCCCCGGCAATGAGCTTGGCGAATTCGGCCCTCGTCGTTTCTTTGCCCGGCAGGAAGCGCGTGTCGTCGACGCCGCTTACGACGCCCAGCTTCGCCAGCTCTTCAATATAGCCGTGAGCCCAATGCGACTGCGGAACGTCCGCAAAGCTTTTGCCGGCGCCGCCGCCGTTATTGCCGTTGCTTCCGTTGTTTCCGGTGTTGCCGATGCTGCCATTGTTGCCATTGTTTCCGTTATTGCCATTGTTGCCGTTGTTGCCGTTATTTCCGTTGTCGTTATCGTCCTCATCGTCGTCCTTATCGCCGCTGCCGGTATAGAAGCCCCAAATATCGGAGAGCGTGCTGCCGCTGTTGCCGTCTTCCGCAAGAACATACCACTCGTAGTACTCGTCCTCGTCCAGACCGTTCCACCGGAGGGAGGCTTCGGAGCCGCTCTCGGCCTTATCCACTGTGCCGATGAGCTGATCCGTATAAATGTTCGCCGCAAAATAATCCGTCGCGACGCGTTTATTCATCGCGCCCAGATCGATATCGAGATCAAACTCGTCTTTGCCAGGATATTCGGCCGGATCGTAATAATTATAATCGTCCCGGTACGGCGAATACGTCTTGACGTGAACCTGGTTGTTGTCGAGATCGAATTGCAGCAAGCGAATATAACCGGCTCCGCCTTCTTCCCCGCCTTGATAATCGGCCAGCATTTGGTACACTTTCCGGTCGGGAGAGCCGTCTCCGTTATCGTCGATCTCGTCGACGAGCGTCTCCGCATCGTGATAATGGCCGCTTAACGTCATGATGACGTTCGGGTTCGGCACGACGACGCGCTCGTAAATTTCGTCCGCGATCGGCGCACGGTTGCCCGAAACGAGCAAATATTCGTGAAAGGCCAATATCGCTTTGCGGTCCGGATGCTCGGATACGACCTTGTTCACCCAATCGATTTCCTGGTCGCCGATATTCCAGCCCATATATACGATAATAAAATCGTTGCCGCCGGCGGAAACGAGATCGTAATGGCCGCGGTTGTTTTGGTACGAACCGCCGTAAGTCGGCTGATGGCTGAACCGGTCCTCGCCGTAGTTCGCCCAATAATGCGTATAATCGCCCGACTGATGCGAAACGTCGTGGTTGCCGGCCAGCACGCCGTACGGAATGCCCGACTCGTCGAGTATGCGCATCGAAGCGTTCGCGTTGTTCCATTGATCTTGATCTTCCGCGTCGTCGACGATGTCGCCGGTATGAATGACGTATTTAATGTTATTTGTTTCTTCGTTGTCGACTACCCACTGCACATTGGTCGTATAAATCCAAGGAAAGCTTTCCGAATAGTATTGCGTATCCGACATCCATACGAACGTAAAATCGTACGGATCTTCGGACACCGGCTTCTCGTCCTGAACCATCACGCGGATTTTGCCGTCCGCATTGTAATCGCCTGCCGCTACCGCAGCGGAAAGCTCGAAATCTTCCGTTCCGGCGATTTGGTTATCCAGCATCGACCACTCCCCTTCGCCGGGGTTCCAGGCGTACAAGCTCACCTTACGGCCTTCGAGCGATTTGCCCTGCCATTTGATTTCCACCCGGTCCGTCGCCTTGACGGAAGGATCGAGATCGATCTCGAAACGATGATACGGGAATTGCTCCGTCGAATCGGTCGTCAAATATTCGCCGTCTATG
The DNA here is from genome assembly GCF_042685365.1 of Paenibacillus thailandensis. Lineage (NCBI taxonomy): Bacteria > Bacillati > Bacillota > Bacilli > Caryophanales > Paenibacillaceae > Paenibacillus > Paenibacillus thailandensis. The sequence continues at coordinate 27,855 of NZ_JBHUMY010000032.1, forward strand.
GCGCCGATATCGCTATAGTCCTCGTCCGTCAACGCTTGCTCGTCCTCCGGCGCGAGCAGCTTCGGCGGCTCCGTATCGGATGCTCCTTTGTAAGCCACAAGCCCGTTCCGCTTCGCGCCGTCGTAATGGAAGCCCCGGTAGAAGGAGGCTTTGAAGAGATCGCCTTGCGGATCCGTCAGCCTGACTTTCAGCATCGGATTGTCGGAGACGTTCTTCTCCCCGTCCTGCGGAGCGACAAGCTGCGGTTTGACCGGATTTTCGCTAGGCACCTCGAAGCGCACGACCTTCTCCGACGCATTGCCCGCTTTGTCCACAGCCGTCACCGCAAAAGCGTGAGATCCTCCCGCCAGCTTGCCGGAAGAAGCGGCATAAGGCAATTCGATCGTTTGGCCGTCAAGCGTTGCCGTCACCGAATCTACGCCCGCCAGCTCGTCAACGATTTCGGCGTCAAGCGCAAACTCGCCGCGGTACGTTTCGCCGTCCTTCACGGAAGGCGTAATGACTGGCGCGGTATTGTCGACGATAACGGTTGCGGCCGTTGACGGGCCGTTCGTATCCTGCAGGCTGACGGTATGGGATCCGTCGGCCGTTGTCGTCGTGTTCCATTCGTATGCGACGGATTTCAGCTCTGCGGAAGTAAGCGTAAAGTTAAATTCCAAAGCTTCATGCATATTGCTGCCGTCGCCCATGGCCAGCACTTCCTCGCGGTCGGCGTAATCCGGATCGTAAATGACCGTGCCGTCCGCAAGCACAAGCCGAACGTTGCGAATCTTAAAGTCGTCTTTGTTTTCTTCCTCCCGGTCGTCGAACGGACCGGTTTTCGTTCCCGCCCGGATGGCGATCCGGTTGCCGCCTTCGTCCAGACGGCCGGCCTCGATCGGGTAAGTCAGCGTCGTCCAATTGTTAATCGGATCGAGGAACGTATATAAGATTTCGTCTCCCATCGTGACTGCGTTTTTAAAGTAATAGTTTACGCCCGTAGCTTCAAACGCGAAGTGAGCGTCCTGCTCCAAAGCGCGGTACGTGCCCGCGGCTTGCTCCCCGTCGATGGAAAGCGTCAGGTCCCCGGCGCCCGATCCATTCGAAGCTCCTTTGATGACGGTCGTTCCGCTGACGATATCGCCGTCCGCGACGTTCAACCGAATAGCCGCATCGTTCCTCCCGTTCTGAACGTTAACGCGGAACACGTCCGATTTCACCGTATTGGGTCCGTCGGAAGCTTCGTAGTAATAGTCGACATGCTTGCGTCCGATCAATTCGGCGGAATAAACGGTGTAATGATACATAGTGTCCGAATAATCTTCGTACAAATACCGCTTCGTATAGTCGGTATCGCGGTCCGTTTTATAGTAAAGAGCGACCGACTTGACGCCGGTGCCGTCTTTTACATCCGCCGTAATGCTCAGGTTGTCCAGCTCGTTCACTTCGGACTCCGTCCGATTGGCAATCACCGGAGCTTCCGTATCCGCTTGCGTTGCATTAAGCTTCTGAGGAACCTGCACGTCGTCGACGCTGCCCGGCGTGGCCGTCTTCTTGCCGAACACATATTCAAGCATCTCCGTAGAACCGTTTGCCGGATAACGATAGTTATAGCCTTTATTGACGTCGCTGGTAGGCGTTCCGTCTCCGTGTTTGGCAGCTCCGTCGTAATAGGCGACGGCTACGTCCTTATGCGTGTTCGTTCCGATCGCGACGCCGCGCTTGGAGCCGTTCGCCATGCCGTCGCTGTACATTTTGACGATGTTTTCGCCTTCGACGAGATTCGTGCCGAACGCTCGGTTGAAATCGGCTACCGTGCTTGCGGTATTGGCGCCGTTAATGATCCAAAAAACCATCGTTTTGCCGGACTCTATGATGATGTCTTCCTTGTCCGTAGGCCAAACGACGTCTGCGTCCGGACCGCTGTCCGTATAACGGTAATAGATTTTATAGTCCTTGAAATTGATCGGCTGATCGGTATTGTTGTATATTTCGATAAATTCGTACCCGTCCGAGCTTCCGATATTATCGCTGTTCGGAAGCAGCTCGGTCACCAGCATGGGAGGCACGCCCGCATCGTCCGACGGCGCGATGAGCTCTACGGAGAACGTCTCCGACTGAACCGGATTGCCGTCCCCGCCGGTAAATTCAATATAATAAGTAAGCCGGCCGGCCCCCGCAAGAGCCTCCTTCGGAACCGCAGCCGAATAAACTTCGCCGTCCGCCGTCATCGCGGCGGATGCATAAGCGTCGTTCAGATCCGTTTTGTAATAAACGGCGGCGCCTTGTCCGTCGGCGGCAATGACCGCGTTTACGGCGTAATCTTGATTATCGTACGCCATAATAGCCGGCGTATGCGCAATGGCAACGGGCGGCGCCGTCATGGCCACGTTGTAGATTTCCGTTTGAACGGGCTCCTTGTCGCCGTCTTGGGCTTGGATATAGTAATTGAGAAGCTTGCTGCCCGCCAAATCTTCCTTCGGAATAGCCGCTTCGTAGGTATCGCCCGTCACGCTTAACGGTATATCGGCATAACCGCCGCTTAAATCGGTCTTGTAATAGACCGAGGCCGTTACCGAGTCTTCGGCTCCGGCAATGACGGCCGATACGGAATAGTCCTCGCCGGTATCGGCTTTGCCAAGCGGAATCGTGCCGATCGTAAGCTCGCCGTCCCCGTCGAAAGGGATCAGCTGCGAGCGGTCGACCGCGCCCGGCGTCGCGTCCGCCGTACCCGGATTCGGCATCATCACCATCGAGGAAGAACCGGCGACGGGATGCCGGTACAAGATGCCCTTATCCTTGACGGTTTGCGCGTCGTTCTGGTAAGAGGCGCGTACGATTTCCGAACCGCTTCCGTCCCGGATGACGAATGTGCGCGGGGCGCTGTTGCTCATCCCTCCGGTTGGCTCCAGCTTAAATACATTTTCGTTTTCGAGGAGGGACGTGCCGTAATTCGCGTTAAAATCGTTAACGGTCAACGACGCATTGGCGTCATTGATAACCCAAAATACAAAGGCCTCTCCCGGCTCCAGCGACATATCGCCTTCATAGGAAGGCTTCCATGCGATCGTATTATACTCTCCGCCGGAAGAAATATATTCATAGTTGAGGCTGTAATCCTTCCAATTCACCGTTTCGTCCGAACGGTTATAAATCTCGATGAATTCATAACCGTCGCCCGACCCGACGTTCGTCGAATCCGGGACGAGCTCCGTAATGAGAAGCTTTGGCGCGTACGCGGACTTGTCCGCCGCGGCGTAGCCGATGCCGGCAGGCAGCGCGGCGCCCAGCAGCATGGAGCCTGCCACGGCCAGCGAGCACCATCTTCGAATCCTTTTCCCAACGTTCATCTCCGCTAATCTCTCCCTAATGTTATGTATAAATCTTTCAGAAGCTTACTCGTGCAATGTTAAGAAGAAGTCAAGCTTGCGATAAGAATTTGTAAATCCGTGCCATTACCGGCCCGGCAGCCAAGGAAGAAGGACACCAAGTGCGTCATTCCCCGGGGACAAGCCGCATACATTTAGAAAGAATAGCAGGGACAGGCTGCTACACCTTTCGAAATAGGGATGATCCTCTTGATAAAAAGCGGTTTTCGCCGGTTTAACGAATCGTTTATGCTGCGCTTGGCTGCCAAAGGCCCTTTCATTATCGCCGGTTCCGTCATCCAAGGCTTCGCAATGGGCGTATTTCTGTTCCCGCACTCCATCCCGTCCGGCGGCGGAGCCGGCCTGGCGGTGCTGCTGAACCATTGGCTCCATACGCCGATCAGCATCGGGCTGTGGCTGACGAATTTTTTGTTTCTTATGTCCGCGGTCCATTATCTCGGCAAAATGAGCGCCTTCGGCACGATTATGACCATAACGGTCACCTCGATATCGGTCAATTTTTTCGAGGAATATTTGAAATCTCCGTTCGTCAGCTGGTGGACCGATCTGCTTGTCGGGTCGATCATTTTGGGAACAGGCGTCTCCATCCTGCTTAAGCAAAGGGTTTCGAACGGCGGAATCGGCTTTGCCGCGCTTGCGATTTCCAAATATAAAAAAACCGATCCCGCCAAAATTTTATTTTGGCTGAACGGCGGCATCATCGTCGTTACGGCTTGCGTCATCGATTGGATGATTATTGTGCAGGCGATCATTTGCCAGTGGATATCGACAAGAATCGTCAGCTGGCTGTATCGTGCTTCCTTCCCTCGGAAACGGTTCTATACCGTAGCCTGGCGCAAGAAACAGGATTGACGGGCACCGCATAAGCGCATGCGGTAGACGCGATGCATATTTTGAGCCACTACGGCGCATCATACTGCTGGCAGCGTAACGAAGATTGCCGAACGACTGCGAAGAATCGAGGGATCCGCGATGGCCGAAAAAAACATTCTTGCCTACTTTAAAAGTCCTGAGCAAGCGAAAAAGGCGCTGGAGCAAATCAAACCGTTAAAGCTCGTTGACAGCTCGATCGACCGGTTCGACGGTTATCCGGGCGACGGGTTGGAGCATATCGAAAATCCGGTTACAAGCGATTTCCCCGGCTTGGGCTACTTGACGCTTGGCGGCGATTTCTCGGACCGCGACGCCGGCATTCTAGCCGCAACGAGCGTCAGCGCCAGCGGAATGAGTTCCGGCGGCAAGGATAACGAGGTGTCGGGGCGCGATATTCTTTTGACCATCGTCATCGAAGAAGAGGACTTCGACAAAGCGATGGCGATCGTCCAGAAAGAAGGCGCATTAGTCTAAAGGCATGAGACGGGATGTTCCGGCACTGGAATGTCTCTTTTTTTCTTATGGCCGACAATCCCGAGCAAGAGGAGCCCGCATACGAATGGAAAAAACAAAATCACGAAAACTGGACATAAGCTTTAAAAGCGATTTGGACATTAAGGATTTAAGCCAAAATCAGGCAAAAGAAAAAGATTCAACAAAGGCCGGCGGATCCAAAGGCCGGGTGTGGGAATATATCGCGCTGGCCACGATTCCGATCGTGCTCGTCTTCGGCAACTCGATGCTTGTGCCGGTGCTCCCGGTTATGCAGCGGGAACTTGGCATCAGCAAGCTGCAAAGCAGCCTGATCATTACGATTTTTTCGTTAGCCGCCGGACTGTTTATTCCGATTATCGGCTACTTGTCCGACCGTTACGGCCGGAAGATCATCATCATACCGGCGTTAATCGTGTACGGGGGCGGCGGAATATTGGCCGGCTTCGGCGCGATATGGGACTCTTATCCGGTCATTATCGCCGCGAGAGCGATTCAAGGCATTGCCGCATCGGGAACGGCCCCGATTGCGATGGCGCTTGTAGGGGATTCGTATAAAGGCGGAGAAGAAAGCAAAGCGCTTGGCTTGATCGAAGCCTCCAACGGGGTAGGGAAGGTGCTCAGCCCGATTATCGGCTCCTTGCTCGTTTTAATCGTATGGTATGCGTCCTTTTTCGCTTTTCCCGTTTTTTGCGCCTTGTCGCTTGTTGCCGTCATCTTCCTGATCCGCGAGCCGAAGCACGGCCAGAAGCAGGATTTGAAGCCTTATATTCAAAAAATCGGACAACTGTTCAAACAGAAGGGCTCCTGGCTTATCACCTCGTTTTTCGCGGGTGCGCTCGGGCTGTTTATTTTGTTCGGCGTTCTTTTTTACCTGTCCAATATTTTGGAGGATAAGCCTTACAATATCGATGGAGTCGTCAAAGGGCTCGTTTTGGCCATCCCGCTGCTTGCGATGGTCATCACTTCCTATACGACGGGAAGCATCATCAAGAAAAAAGGGACATTGATACGGTGGCTGATCAACATCGGATTGTTAGCCATGACCGTTTCGCTTGCGGCTACCATCTTTTTCTTCAAAAACATTTACGTTTTTATCGGCCTGCTGACGGTCAGCAGCATCGGAACGGGTCTGCTTCTTCCTTGTCTCAACACGATCATTACCGGATCCGTGCAAAAAAGCGAACGCGGCATGATTACGTCTCTGTACAACAGCCTTCGCTTTCTGGGCGTCGCGGCCGGTCCGCCTTTATTCGGCTGGTTGATGGATCAATCCGATCGAATGGTGTTTATTACCGTATCCGTATTGTCCTTGATCACGCTCGGATTCGTCTTTTTCCTGATCAAGCCTCCGCCCAAATTGGCGGAATAAGAAAGGTGAACAGGCTGGACTGGGCACCGCCGAGGCGGAAGCGCATATGTTATCTTGTCATTCCAATATGAAGAACGACAAGGAGAGATCATACCGGATGAAAGCTTCCCTTCGCAGGGCCTGGCCGGCCGAACTTACCGATCCGAGCGGTTGCCGCAACGATTCCGAGCATGGCTCCGACCCTATCAGAGCGTTTCAGGCCGATCGCGGCCATACGATGGTTATCGATAAAGGACTTGGACGAAACGCGTTTACAGATCTGATCGAAATGGCTTCCGGGTATATCGATTGCATCAAGCTCGGGTTCGGGACCGCCCCTCTTTACCGGACGGAGCTGCTGCTGCATAAGATCCAATTGGCGACACGGCACGGCATTACGGTGATGCCGGGAGGAACGCTCCTTGAGACGGCCGTGCAGCAAGACGTCGTGCCGGCTTTTTTCGAAACGATTTGCAATCTCGGATTTAACGCTGTCGAAGTCTCCGACGGTACGATCGAGCTTACGCGGAGGAAACGGACGGAGCTGATTCGGGAGGGCGTGAAGCAAGGTCTTCGCGTGTATACCGAATACGGAAAAAAACTGTCCGGATCGATACTCGACGCCAAGCTGCTGGCCCAGACAATGGAGGCGGATCTGGCCGCCGGGGCGAGCCTTGTGACCGTTGAAGCCCGCGAGTCGGGCATGGGCGTCGGGCTTTTTGACGAAAAAGGAGAATGCCGGAAAGATATTTTGGATGCCGTCGTCCAGTTTGTGCCGGATACGAACCGGTTAATGTGGGAAGCTCCGCTAAAGCATCAGCAAGTGATGTTTTTGCGCAAGTTCGGTCCGGGGGTGCATTTGGGCAATATCCAACCGGGGGATGCGCTGGCACTTGAAACGATGCGGCGCGGACTTCGCCAGGACACCTTTGATTTTGGAGTGTCCCAAACGCATGCAAAACCGAATCTGTACATGATTTAATGCCGTTCTTCTTTCATCATGCGCAAAAAAGGAACCTGTGCGGAATAGGTTCCTTTTTGCTTTCGTATAATAGACATTGTCTCAGGCATCTTCCGCAGAAGCGGTTCGATGTTCCGAATCGCGGCGGCGGTCGCGGCATTCCGGATTGTCGCAAACGCCGTAATAAGTAACCACTTTGTTCGTCGAGAACGTGTCGACCATGCTTTCGCAATGTTTGCAAACGATTACGCCCCAGTGCTGCGATACTTCGGAATGTAACATGCCTCGCTCATCCTTTCCAATTCGCGTATAGTCCATTCGGTAACCTCGGCCTGCCGCTGTCTTCTCCGGTTGGATAAAGCCTCCATTTCTAATCTTTAATATACAGCAAAAAGGAGCTCGATTCAATATTTAAGACGCATTTAATTTTCGAAAACCTTTAATTATGATGAATTATATAAACTATTAATACATCATATATAAAGACTCGCATCTTCCTCCCGATTTCGCCGCAACGTTACATAATGGACCGGCCTCGCCACATATTTTAAGAAGAAGACAATCTTACGATAATATTTCCGATTTTCAGTAATGGAAAGGAGTGACCAATCCATGAAGCCGGCGGATCATGAAAGCGAACAACCGTTAAATGTGCCGCAGCCGATTCGGGGCGACGGCCTTGGCGCGCCGGACTACGGCCCCCGCAACATATGGAGAGACCGTGAAAACCCGAACATGCTTGTTCCACCGGCAACCGACTCCGGATTGATGCCGAATTTGAAGATGTCCTTTTCCGATACGCATATGCAGCTCAATCAAGGAGGATGGTCGCGGGAAATTACGGTGCGCGACCTGCCGGTCGCGACAACGCTTGCCGGCGTCAATATGTCTCTGATGCCGGGCGGGGTACGCGAAATGCATTGGCATCGGCAGGCGGAGTGGGCGTACGTTATTTGGGGCAATGCGCGGATTACGGCCGTCGATCAAGACGGGCGCAACTTTATTGCGGACGTAGGGCCCGGCGACATTTGGTATTTCCCTCCGGGGGTGCCGCATTCGATTCAAGGGTTGACGGACGGCTGCGAATTTGTGCTCGTATTCGACGACGGCCATTTCACCGATCTGAATACGCTCTCGATCTCCGATTGGCTGGCGCATACGCCGCGGAGCGTGCTCGCCGCCAACTTCGGCGTGCCCGAGAACGCCTTCGATTATATTCCGAACGACCAGGTCTACATGTATCAGGACGAACTTCCGGGGCCGCTCGACAGCGCCGCCGTCCCTTCGCCGTACGGAACGGTGCCCCTTACGTTCAAGCACCGTCTGCTGGCCCAGCCGCCGATCCGGACGTCGGGAGGCAGCGTCCGCATCGCGGATTCGTCCAATTTTCCGGTCGCCAAAAACATTGCCGCGGCGCTCGTCGAGATCGAACCGGGCGGCCTGCGCGAGCTGCACTGGCATCCGAACAACGACGAATGGCAATATTATCTGGCGGGACAAGGACAAATGACCGTCTTCGCCGGCAGCGGCACGGCCCGAACGTTCGACGTCCGTGCGGGGGACGTCGGCTACGTGCCGTCCGCAAGCGGCCATTATATTCAGAACACGGGGAATGAAACGTTATGGCTTCTCGAAATGTTCCGAAGCGACAAATACGCCGACATCTCGCTGAACCAGTGGATGGCGCTGACGCCCAAAGACGTCGTGCGCGACAATCTTCATATCGGGCCGGATATTCTGCAATCGCTGCGCAAGGAGAAATGGCATGTCGTCAAAGCCCCGGGGAGCGACGGCTATTGGAAGTGACAGCGCCGGCAGGATAAAAAACGGCAAAAACCTCGTTTCGGGACTTGCCGACTGCGAGGTTTTTTGCCGTTTTCATGGCCGATAGAAGCGGTTTCGCCTAAGCCGGGGGCAGCTTGACGGTTACGATCACGCCGTCCCGGTTGTCGCCGGACAATTCGTATTCGCCGCTGCCGCTTGCCGGCACAGCGACATCCGCCCCCTCTTCCGGAACCGGATAATGCGTTATGGTGTAAACGTCGTCCCCGATCGTAACGCGAATCGACCGTTCTTTTTTCAAATAATCCAAATATTCCTCGAGCACCATGTTTTTGTTCTTCATCACGAAGCTGTGCGGCAGCCCGACATAACGGAAATGCCACGGCTCGTATTCGATGCCGGTCACGTCCGTCTTGTCCTTCGGATAACGCAGGACGAAGCCGTATTTCCACGCGTTATCCTGCAGCCATCGCCCTTCCGGCGCGTTCTCCATGGCGGCCAAGGAAGATCCGATATCCAGCGACAGACCCGCGTTATGCTCGCTGTAGCCGGCAGGCAGCGCATAGCTGCCGCCCTTCTCCGCATAAAGCTCCCTCTGCTCGTCCATATCGCGGAACCCGCTGTTGATCATAAAATGATGAACGCCGTCCGCCTCGGCGGCTTTGGTCATGGCGGCAAACTTGACGGCCAAGCTTTCCGATAGCCGGATCGATCCGTCCAGCAGCCCTATGCCGGGAATCCGTTCCATATGTCCGGCCAGCTTGACGATATCGTTAGGCATGGCCGATTCCTCGATCGGATATTTCCGGTTAACCAATATCAAGTTCCCTTCATGCACTTGGCTCGGCGACACGCGCACCGCCGCGTAACCGACGCCTAAAGTCCGGGCGCCGGCTTCCGCGGCGTTCGCTTCGATCGTTCCCGCAGCATCCGAAGCCGACTCGCAGCCCGCAATAAACAAAAACAACAACATTGCAGCCATTCTCACGCTCTTCTCTCTCCCTTGCTTCCTGCTATAGGCAAGGATACAAAGAAAAGTTTAAAGAGAAACGAGCCCAAAGTTAAAATTTCTCTTAAAATTAGGACCCGGATTTCGGAAGCCGCACCTCGAACACGGTCCGGATGGCGTCGCTGTCCGCCGTAATCGCGCCTTGATGGCGCTCGACGATATTTTTGGCGATAAACAGCCCGAGCCCCGTGCTTCCCGCTTGATGGGAACGGGCTTTGTCCCCGGTATAAAACATGTCGAACAAGAAAGGAAGCTGATCGGGCGCAATCGTATGACCGTAGTTGATCACCTGAACAACGGCCGTATCGCCGTCCATCCGGCAATTGACGTCTACATAAGTGCCGTCGCTGCCGTACCTGGCCGCGTTCGTAAACAGGTTCTCGAAGACGCGCGCCAGCAGCTCGCCGTCCGCCGCGATGTGCAAATGCGGCTCCAAATCCAGCCGAACCTCAAGCCCCGCGTTGTCGAACACCGGGAACAGCTCCTCGCTCAGCTGCGTCAGCAGCTCGCTCAGATCAAGCGGCTTCCGGTCGATCGGCAAATGGCCGTTGTTCAGCTTCGTCGTTTCGAACAGTTGATCGATCAGCTTCTCCAGCCGTTTGGACTTCGTATAGGCAATCGACGTATAATGGCGCGCCTGTTCCTTCGTCAAACTGTCGTCTTTCAAAATAAAATCCAAGTAGCCGAGAACGGAAGTAAGCGGCGTCCGCAAGTCGTGCGCGAGATTAAGAACCAGCTGGTCCTTGCTGCTTTCGGCGAACTCCCCTTTCTCTACCGCTTCCTTCAGCTGCTTGCTGGCGCGGTTAATATCGTCGGCGATGCTTTCGAATTCGTCGTTGGACGAAATCGAGACGTAGCCGTCGAATTTCCCAACCGCCAGCCGGTGAATGCCGGCCGATATTTCGCGGAAGTATCCCGTATACCGCATCGTCAGCAGGAAAAAAAACAGGATCGCGAGCGGCACGAACAAAAGCAGGAAAAAATAAATATCTCCGATGCTGTTCATGAAATGCCGCAGACGGGCCAGCGGGTCCTCGGCCAGAACGTTGTCGCGGTAATAGATCTGCAGCCCTTTATAGATCAGGTAGGTAACTCCTCCCGACAAAAGCATGCTGAGCCCGAACAAGCCGAGCATGCTGGAGCGGAAGCTTCTTCGTTTCCGTTTAGCCATTGAACGTATACCCTACTCCCCATACCGTCTTGATGAACTTGTTCTTGTCGTCGCCAAGCTTCTTGCGAAGCGTCCGGATATGAACCATCACCGTATTCCCGCTTTCGAAATAAGCCTCTCCCCATACCTGCTGGAACAGATGCTCCGCGCTGAACACCCTTTTCGGATGGCTCATGAGCAAATATAAAATATCGAATTCCTTTGGCGTCAGCTCGACTTCCTTGCCGTACAGCAGCAGCGTCCGCGAATCCGGGTCGATGACGAGCCCGCCCGCCTCAATCGCCGACTTCCGTCCTTCGTCCTGCCGGCTATTCAGCCGCGCGCGCCGAAGCTGGGCGTTTACTCTCGCCACCAGCTCCATCGGGTTAAACGGCTTTGTGACGTAATCGTCCGCGCCGATGACCAGTCCCGCGATTTTGTCCATATCCGACGTCTTGGCGCTTAGAAAAATGATCGGAATCGAATGGTTTTCCCGCACGAGGCGGGTCGCTTCATGGCCGTCCAGCCCGGGCATCATAATGTCCAGTATCGCAAGGTCGATCGCCGTCGACTGAATCGCCTGCACCGCCTGCCTGCCGTCAAACGCTTTAATCGTGCGGTATCCTTCCTTCTCCATATGCAAAGCGACCAAGTCGACAATTTCCGGCTCGTCGTCGGCAATCAAAATCGTAATGCGCTTCATCTATACCTCTCCCGTTCAATCGTTAAACATAATCTCTATAACAGCTTACTTGCCTGTCAAGAAAAAAGCAAAACCCCCTTCATCGTAAAGTTCGACGAACGGGGGTGCCGATGCAAGATGCAAATTTCTTTCACTGCCAGTCCTGCGGTTCAGAATCGGAAGGTAAAGCGGAGCAAGGCCGGATTCAAGCGCTTTCATCCATGTACATAACTTCCCACAGATGCCCGTCCGGGTCCTGAAAGCTCCAGCCGTACATGAAGCCGTGATCCTGCGGGTCGCTGTACCGGCTTCCTCCGGCCGCAAGCGCTTTATTGACAAGCTCGTCGACGTCCTGGCGGCTGTTTGCGGAGATGCACAGAATCGTCTCCGTGTACCGGCCGGCGTCGGCGATTTTTTTGGTCGTAAAAGTCTGGAACCGTTCTTCTTCCAGCAGCATGACATAAATGCGGTCGCCCAAAATCATGCAAGTCCCCTGCTCGTCCGTAAACAGCGGATCGAATATAAATCCGAGCTCCCTGAAAAAAGCGACCGATTTCTTCAAGTTTTTTACAGGTAAATTAACCACAATGTTTTTCGTCGTCCATGCCATTTCCAGTCACCTCGAACGTTTAGGTTTAGGATTGTGCATTAGGCGCGCGCGTGCTTTTCTTGAAGCGCACAACGGTAAGTTTCGCCGCGTCAGGGGCTGTTTCCTTTTTCTTCTAAAGAAAAAACCGGCCCGCAATAACGGGGCCGGCGTATGCGGAGCGGTACGCTCCGGTTATTAATCGTGGAAGTGGCGGCCGTCCGTTACCGGCTTCACATAGCCGGCGCGGATGACGAAATCGCCGAAATGTTCGCCTTTGTTCCGCTCGGCGGCGTACTGTTGGATAATCGGCTTCAGCGTATCGATAATCTCCTCTTCGCCAATGTTCTCGCGGTACAGCTTGCTCAGGCGGTCACCTGCGAAGCCGGCGCCCATGTACAGATTGTATTTGCCCGGCGACTTGCCGATAAACGCGATTTCGCCAAGCGCAGGACGCGCGCAGCCGTTCGGGCAGCCCGTCATCCGGATGTTGATCTCTTCGTCGCGCAAGCCGGCTTCCTCCAGAATCGGCTCCAGCTTGTCGAGCAGCGTCGGCAAGTACCGTTCCGCCTCGGCCATCGCAAGCCCGCATGTCGGGAGCGCGACGCAGGACAACGCGCTGCGGCGGAGCGCCGAATAGTTCGAACCTTCGGCAATGCCGTATTCCTTCAGCAAAGCGTTGATTTTCGTCTTTTTCTGGCTCGTGACGTTTGCGATCATCAGGTTCTGGTTGGCCGTCAGACGGAAGTCGCCCGTATGGATTTTGGCGATTTCGCGCAAGGCCGTTTTCAGCTTATAGCTTTCGGTATCTTTAATGCGGCCGGCCTGGACGTACAACGTCAAATTCCATTTGCCGTCCTTGCCCTTAATCCAGCCGTAACGGTCGCCGGTATGCTCGAACTTGAATTCGCGCGCCGGCGCAAGCTGCCAGCCGAGACGGTCGTGGAGCTCCTCCACGAACCATTCGAGGCCGTGGCGGTCGATCGTATATTTGAAACGGGCGTTTTTGCGCACGGAGCGGTTGCCGTAATCGCGCTGGATCGTGACGGTTTTCTCCGCGACGTCGAGCACTTGATCCGGCGTAACGAAGCCGATGACCCGGGCAAGCTGCGGGTATGTCGCCGTGTCGCCGTGCGTCATGCCCATGCCGCCGCCGACGCAAACGTTAAAGCCGGCCAGCTTGCCGTTCTCCACGATCGCGATATAACCGAGGTCCTGCGAATATACGTCGACGTCGTTGGACGGCGGAACCGCAATGCCGATCTTGAATTTGCGCGGCAGATAGACCGGACCGTAAATCGGCTCGACCTCGCCGCCGTTTTGCTCCGAGCTGTCCACGACTTTTTCGCCGTCCAGCCATATTTCGTGGTACGCCGGCGTTTTGGGCGCCAGATGGGTCGTCAGCTGCTGCGCCCAATAATGAACCTCGCTGTGAATTTCCGATTGGTACGGATTCGGGTTGCACATGACGTTGCGGCTTACGTCGCCGCAAGCGGCCAGCGTCGTCAGCAGGGCGTCGTTGATTTCCCGGATCGTCTTTTTCAAATTCCATTTCAGAACGCCGTGCAGCTGGAACGCCTGGCGCGTCGTCAAGCGGATGCTGCCGCTGCCGTACTTCTCGGCCAGTTCGTCCATAACGAGCCATTGCTCCGGCGTCGCCACGCCGCCCGGCGTAACGACCCGCAGCATAAATTGATAATATGGCTCCAGCTTCTGCTTCTGCCGCTCGTTGCGGTAATCACGGTCGTCCTGCATATAGCTGCCGTGGAACTTCAGCAGCCGGTTATCCAGCTCCGGCAGCCCGCCGGTAATCCGGTTGGCGAGCGATTCGGTCAACGAGCCGCGCAAATAGTTGCTCTCCCTCTTCAAATGCTCGACGTCGCTAGGCGGTCCGCCGATGGGCTCCACTTTCTGTTTGTTTGCCATTTCCGTTCAGCTCCTTTACGCGCATGAAAGCTCATGCATTGCAAATCTAGAGAAAACGCGGCAAGCCGCGTCCTTAATATACGTCCCGTTGATAACGCCCCTGCTCCTGCAGACGCGCCACGTAAGCGGCAGCCTCCTCCGGCGACAGGCCGCCGTAACGGCCGACGATGTCGAGCAGCGCGGCGTGCACGTCGTGCGCCATATGCTTCTCGTCGCCGCATACATAAACATGGGCGCCTTCCTGCAGCCACTTGTACAGCTCTTCGCCGTTTTCAAGCATCCGATGCTGTACATACACCTTCTCTTCCGTATCGCGCGAGAACGCGACGTCCAGCTTCGTCAATACGCCGTCCTTCAGCATGCGCTGCCAGTCGGTCTGGTACAGGAAGTCGGTCACGAAATGACGGTCTCCGTAGAACAGCCACGTTTTGCCCGCGGCCCCAAGCTCCTCGCGCTCTTCGAGGAAAGCCCGGAACGGCGCTACACCGGTGCCCGGCCCGACCATGATGACCGGCGTTTCCGGATCGGCCGGCAGCTTGAAGTTCGAGTTATGCTGAATGAAGACCGGCACCTTGTCGCCCGGCTCCAGCCGTTCGGAAGCATAAACGGAGCATACGCCCTTCCGCTCGCGGCCGTGAGCCTCGTATTCGACCTTGCGGATCGTCAGATGCACCTCGTCGGGGTGCGCGTTCAAGCTGCTGGCGATGGAATAAAGGCGCGGCGGCATTTTGCGCAGCAGCGCGGGCACGTCGCCGGCGGCCAGGTTCCAGGGCTCGTAATCGCGAAGCAGATCGAGCAGATCGCGGCCGTTCGCGTACGCCTTCAGCTCATCCTTGTTCTCCGGCTTCAGCAGCTCGGCAAGCTTGCCGTTGCGGGAGAAAGCGGCCGCTTTTTCCAGCAGCGGCTTGGTCAGCACGGTAATTTCGTAATGGCGGAGAAGCGCTTCGCGAAGCGGCGACTTCTCCCCGTCTTTGCCGGTCGCGACAGGCTCGTCGGGATTCCAGCCCATAAACGCGATAATTTCATCCACCAGCGCCGGGTCGTTCTGCGGGTATACGCCAAGCGCGTCGCCCGGGGCATAGGTCAAGCCCGAGCCTTCAAGCGACAGCTCCAAGTGCCTCGTTTCGCGGTCGGACCCTCTGCCGTTCAAATTGATGTTTTCCAGCACTTCGGCCATAAACGGATTGGAACGGGAATATTCCGACTCGGCCGGAGCGGATGCTGCGGATGCAGCCGCCGCCGCTGCCGGAGCCGCGGACGGTGCGGCCGCCTGGCCTACCGCCTTCTCGACAGCCGCAATCCAGCCCGCAGCCGCGTCTTCGAAATCGACGTCGCAGTCGACGCGGTCGACGATCCGCTCGGCGCCAAGCTCGGCCAGCCTAGCGTCGAAGTCTTGGCCCGTCTTGCAGAAAAACTCGTACGACGTGTCGCCGAGCGCCAGCACGGCAAATTTCGTTCCGTCCAGCTTCGGCGCGCGTTTGCTGTGCAGAAATTCGTGGAACGTCAGCGCGTTGTCCGGCGGATCGCCTTCGCCGTGCGTGCTGACGACGATAAACAGGTAGCCGGCTTTCTTCAGATTGTTCGTTTTATATTGGCTCATGGCCGATAGAGTAACGTCAAACCCTTGGCCTTTCAGCTTGTCGGCCAGACGTCCCGCCAGCCGCTGGGCGTTGCCGGTCTGCGATCCGAACAAAACCGTCGCTTCGCGCGGTCCTTGCGGCGCAGCCGGTACAGCCGCGGGGGCGGACACCGGCGCTTCAAGCACGGCGCCGGTCGCAAGCTCGGATGCCGCGGCGGATGTATTCCCCGCCCGGTAAAAAGCCAAATATCCGCTCAACCATTGCAGTTGAGCTTCCGTCAACGTAGGCAGCAGCTTGTTGATAAGCTCCGCCTGCTCGCTAGTAAACGGACTGTTCGTCACATGAAGTTGCAACTGATCCACCTCGCATCAATCTTTAAAATCCGAGTACGTTACTTTGTTTTTATTCTTTATTAATACTATCGCAGTCTTATGTATCGTTCAATGCGTCGGTCGATATTTGTCTATAAATAATTTTTTTAAAGTTTTAACATCTTCTTATAAATAGGGCGTAATCGAAAAACGTTCTCATTTAGAGGCTTGTACATGTAAATTATAGGGAGGAAAACAGGTTATTATCCAGCGGTGCGAGGTTTATCCGGCTCGATGAAGTCGGATACGGTTGGAGGCATACGGAAACCGGTCCGGACATTAGCTGCGGTTTGAATGGAACCATAGCTGCAAAAGTGCAGTTAATAAGCAACAAATATTCTCAGTCAATCCAAATAACCGCAATTATACAGTTAACAGCCTGCCTTTTTGCCCGATCCATGGCTGTGCGGGGGGTATAACTGCATTTTCGCAGTAAAAGCTTCATTTCAGGCGGGAAATAGAAAATTTAACTGTATTTTCGCAATTAACATGCTGCTTTAACCGTCATTGTATCGAATTTGGTTCACCATCGGAAACGATGAAGCAACCGCTGTTCAAGGTCCCGACTTGAGATGCGGCCGGGCGCACAAGAACCTTTAGGCCCGCTCCAAGCCGGCGAATTTATCTTTGTACATTTGCGGCAAATGCTTGATTTTATAATCGATCGTCTCCAGGCTTCTTTGCGTATCCCGCATATGCTGCTCGACCTTCTCCTTATGGCGGTGCAAAATATCGAGCCCCCTCCGGACGAACGTCTCGTAATCGTTGCAGCTGGCGGCCAATTCGCGAATATCTTTGATCGGCATGCCGGTCGTTTTGAGGCAGCTGATCAAATCGAGCCAGGCGATATCGTAATCGTGGAAGACGCGGGCCCCGTTCTCCCGGTCGATAAAAGGCAGAAGACCTTCCTTGTCGTAATAGCGAATGGTGTGTATCGACAGATTCGTCTTTTGGGCCGCTTCCTTAATCGTGTATCCCACCGGTTCATCTCTCCTCGGTCACAGGCTTGCAATAAGCGCTTAATGAGGTTACTCCAAGCCAAAAAGTTTGTCAAATCGAAATTTCGGGGCTTGACCTCGAGTTAACTCTATCCCTTAAGGTGAAAAAGTACAACGAACAAGGAGGATGGTTTCGTCGTGAAATACATTGAAATCGCAAACACCGATCTGAAAGCTTCCAACATCGTGATGGGCAACATGCGCCTGAAGCAGCTGTCGCTCGCCGAAGCCGAGACGCTGATCCGCACGGCGATGGAGGAAGGCATTAACTTCTTCGACCACGCCGATATTTACGGCCCTTCGTACGGCGAATGCGAAGCTCATTTTGCCGAAGCGGTGCAAATGAACCCGAGCCTCCGGGAGCAGATGATTTTGCAAAGCAAATGCGGCATCCGCAAAGGGTTCTTCGATTTTTCCAAAGAACATATTCTCGAGTCGACCGACGGCATTCTGAAACGGCTCAAAACCGACTATCTGGACGTTCTGCTGCTGCATCGCCCCGATACGCTGATGGAGCCTTCCGAAATCGCGGAAGCGTTCGACATTTTGCATAAGAGCGGCAAAGTCCGTTACTTCGGGGTATCGAACCATACGCCGACGCAAGTCGAGCTGCTGCAAAAATATATCCCGCATAAGCTGATCGTCAACCAGCTTCAGCTTAGCGTCGCCCATTCGCCGATCATCGATTCCAGTATCGCGTTCAACATGAACGTCGATCAATCGATCAACCGCGACAGCGGCATTCTCGAATACAGCCGCTTGAAGGAGATGACGATCCAGGCTTGGTCTCCGTTCCAGAAAGGATTTTTTGAAGGGCCGTTCCTCGGCGATCTGGACAGCTACCCCGAGCTGAACCAAACGATCGACGAAATCGCGGCCAAATACGGCGTAACGAACACCTCCGTCGCGGTCGCGTGGATTACGCGCCACCCGGCGAACATGCAGGTCGTGCTCGGCACGATGAACGTGCAGCGGCTGAAAGACTCGTGCGTCGGCTCCGAGCTTCCGCTTACGCGCGAAGAATGGTACCGCATTTACCGGACCGCCGGCCATATTATTCCTTAACCTTATCTCCGGAAAACGGCAGCCTCGCGGCACGATCGCGAAGCCGCCGTTTTATCTTTCAGCGGATGTTCCCGGAGGAAACGAGCAAGGTTTTACGCCCTAAACATGCAGAAGAACCGGCCTTAAAATGCCGGTTCTTCGCATTTTGGTGGCTTTCTCCCCAGGCGCACATGACTTCCGCTACAGGGGTCAACGTTTTGCCGTATTCGCTTAATGAATATTCAACTTTTGGAGGAACGGCCGGGTAGACCGTTTTTTCAATTATTCTTTCATGTTCCAAGTCCCGAAGATGCTGCGTCAGCATTTTTTGAGAAACATCCGGTATCCCGTTATCTATATATGCCGATGAACGATTATTCCAACGAAACGATCATTTCCATTCATCGGCATGATCCGGGCGAATGACATCGGCGAAACGACTTCCGTCATTCATAATTTTTGCGTATTGCCCGCCTTCAGGGCAAAGGCTACGGCCGGGCAATACTGACGGCTGCGATCGAGCTGCTCCCGGAGCGGCAACGGGCGAATATCCGGCTAAGCGTCGTCACTGACAACGCGAAGGCGGTCCGGCTGTATCAAAGCGTCGGCTTTGAGAATTCTTCCGAGTATCGCTACTACCTCCGCGATCAATAAACCGCCAAACGCGGCAAATCGTCTCTTACGGAGAGGTTCCTTCATTTATAAAGGTTATTCGTAAAACGTCATATGGCTTTTCTCTTGCCTGTAATAGTTAAGCCGGTCTTGCAAAGCGCCCGTATGAAGCTCGAACTTGTGGCCGTCCGGATCCGTGAAATAAATCGACTTTTTATCCCTCGCATCCCTTTCGCGGCCCGGCAAAAGATTGACCTCCAGCGCCTTCAGTTTCTCGAGCCACGCGTCAAACTCGTTCTCTTCAATCGAAAAAGCGATATGCGTATAGGATTGAAGAATCTCGCTGCGGGGAATGTCCTTCTCCTCGTTCAAAGCAAGCCACATGCCGCTTAGATCGAAATAAGCCGTCGTTCTGCCTCGAACGAGCAGCTTGGCGCCAAGCGCCCGTTCATAAAAAGCGACCGAAGCATCCAAATCGGATACCGAAAACAACAAATGATTTAGTCCCGTTATTTTCATTCGTCTCACCTTTACATTATATATACGAAAAAAAGAGGAGGTCGCCCTCCTCTTCATCCTAAACTTATTTCAGTTCCAGCACCAGCACGTTCACCGAATGGGCCGGCAAATGAATAACCGTTCCGCCGACGTCCACTTTGACCGCCGTTTGCACCGGCCGGATTTTCTCGTCGTTCTTTTTGTTGACGTTAGGCACATGAACCAAGGAAGCGTCGCCCGTCAGCACGTTCAGCAAACCTTCCGACGCGGCATTCAGATGACTCAGCTCCAGATTGACCGATTTCTCCACGGCGTCGGCGTTTACAAGCTTCACGTAGAGACGCTTGTCGTCCTTCGTTACGGAATGGTAAATCTCGCGGTTGTACGCTTCCAGCTTGTAATCAAGCGTTTTGCTTACGAACGGGCCGTCCGTGTAGGAGCAAATCAGCCGGTCGCCCGCGGAACCGCCGTAGTTGACCGTAATCGTATAATCCCGATCGTCCGCCAGCTCTTCGAAGCTGCAGGCGCGCATATTGCCGGCTGCCGTGCTCGACGAATAATCGCCCAGCCTGTAAGCTTCGACGCCTTGCTTGAACACCTTCACGCCGGTTGCGTCGCCGCCGTAGCCGATCGCGTATTCGATGACATCCTTGCTCTCCGGCGAAATGTCGGTCAGCCCCGCTCCGACGTAAAAACCGTCCGCTCCCGAGCCTTTCCGCGCAACGACTTCAACCGTATAGTTCGTCCATTCGTCGTTCAGCAAATAGAGCCCGTTCAAGCCGCTTTCCTGCGCTTTCAGGACAAGTCCTTTCCCCGGCTCGACCGTATAGCCGGCCGATCCCGGTATGATCTGCCAAGCCGGATCCAGCTCCTTCGTAAAATCCTGCTCGAACAGCACGCGGCCGTCCGCATTCGAGGTGACCTTCACCCGCTTGACCGTCACTTCGGCCCGGCCCGCCGCGATTTCGATGCCGCCGTGCGGAATCAGCTCCGTCCGTTTGCCGTTCCGGTACGTCGTAAACGAGGTGCGAAGCCCTTTCGTGCCGATGTACCGCGAGAACAGCTGCTGCACGTAATAGTTCGGCGTGAACCATACCGTCTCGTCGTCGAACCAGATGCAATCCGGCGTCCAGCGGTATTGGCCGTCCGTCAGCACCTTGTTGAACAGCGGCGCGGTAGCGGCGAGGCGAACGACGTCCGCGTTGTTCTCGAAGCTTGTCATGATCGCCGCTTCGGCGACCGCGCCGGCAAGCGTGTTTTTGTCCGTGGAGGCGTATTCGCCGACGAACACTTTCGAGGTCAGCTTCTCGTCGAGGCTGCCGTCTTCCTTGTAAGCTCTGAAATAATAATTGTAACGGTCCGCGTTCTCCAGCAAATATTCGTTGGAGCGGTAATAGTGCTCGTCCGCGATCGTGTCCATATAGTTCGGCTGCTTGCCGTACCATGTCACCGTCTCTTCGAAGCTCGTCTTGCCGTCCGTAAACCGGATCGTCTCCGAGCCTGTCATGCCGCCGCTCAGAAACTTCCAGCCTTGCTGGTACGCATCGTCGTCCGCCTGCGCGCCGACGGTCGATATTATATGCAGCTCGTAGCCCGGATAGTTGCGCGCCATATGCTCGTCGATCGCCGCCTTGAACACCTCGAAGTTCGCGTAAAACTCCGTCCCCCAGTTCTCGTTGCCGACGCCGAGGTAACGGAGGTCGAACGGCGCTTCGTGTCCCATGCTTTTCCGCAGGGCGGCCCATTCGTTGCCTTCAAAGTCGGTGCTGATCGCAAAGTCGATCAAGTCCGTAAAGTTGCGGATGTAATAATCCCGAAGCGCGCCGCCGGCCGGATTCGCGTAATCCGAGCGGGCCTGGCACAATACGCCGCACGCCATAACCGGCAGCGGGGTCGCGTTCAAGTCTTCCGCCAGCTGGAAATACTCCATATAGCCGAGGCCCATCGTCATCATGTAGCCCCAGACGTTGTAGTTTTCCTTCCGCAGCTCGACGGCGCGGACCGATTCCTTCCAGTCGTATACGTTCTCCCAAACATGCGACCCTTCCGAAATGCAGCCGCCCGGAAAACGGAGAAACTTCGGATGCAAATCGACGAGCGCGTTCACGAGGTCCTTGCGCAACCGGTAGTTCGGGTTTCCTTTATAGTTGGCATGCGCGGTGGCGGAACGATCTTCTTCCGACGCCCCCCATACGTCCTCGGGCATTAGCGACACCATGTCGACGGAAATTTCGCCGTTAAAACGAAGCGCCAGCTGGCCGAAGGCCGTTTCGGTTCCGGTCAGCGCGATTTTGGAATCGACGCCGTATTTCCGCCACGTACCGCCGGCTTCGACGGATACGATCGCGCCGTCGCTGATCGCGCGGCCTTTCTCATCCAGCAGCTGCAGCTCGATCGTGCCTGCCCGCTCCGCTTTCGCCCATACCGTAAAGTCGTAACGCTCCCCTTTCCGGATCGCCATGGAGCAGCGTTCGTTCGTATCGGCGTAACCGCGGTTATAGATCGTCGCCCCGTCCGCCGCCGTGACGTAATACGAGTTGACGTCCTTGTCCTCGATGCCGAAAAACTCGTTAAGCCCGCCGGCGTTCCGCACCGTCAGCTTGTCCGTATCGCCGTGCCAGGCGTAAAGCGGATTGCGGTTGCGGCCCGTCGAGACGCCGCATTCGCCGCATACGTGGGAGTAGCTGTCGAACTCGAACGCCTCGAACGAGCGGTTCTGCACAAGCTCGGCGTAAATGCCGCCGTCCGCCGCATTGTTGATGTCTTCGTAGAACAGCCCGTACATCACTTCGCTAATATCGACGACTTCCTTGCTGCCGTCAATCGCAATCGTATACGCCGGCAGGCCTTCCGGCAGCACCGACACGATAAAGCTTTTGTCCAGGCTTGCGCCGCCTTTCTTCAGCGTGGCGGTCAGCGTTACGCCCTGCGGCTCCCGGAGTCCCTTGTTCACGATCCCGGCGCTCGAAAGCGCGGCTTCGTCGCTCGATCTCCACTCCACCGTCACTTTGCCGCCCATCAGCGTCCGCGGGAGAGCAATGTCCTTCGTCACGATCGAAGTCGGGAACGACAAATATTTGTTGCGGGCGAGCGCGACGATCTGCTCGTCGGTAAGCGACTCGCACATGACCTCAATAATTTCGTCCTGCGTAAGCCCCGCTTTATAGACGCGGAAGTCGGACAAGGAGCCGGCGAAATCGGCGTCCGCCTCGAATTGCGACCTTCCGATGTAATTCAGCCCGCTGCCCGCAGCTTCTGCGAACGAAGCGAACCAGGCCCACAGCTTCGCATAAGCGCCGCTGGACGTCTGGCTGATCGAGCCGTCCGCGACCACTTCGCCGTTGGCATAAACGACCGGCCCGGCGCTGCTCAGCTTGCCGCCTTCCGTTCCTTTAACCGAAATCGCGACATGGATCCATTCTCCCGCCGGGAACGTTTTGCCCGGATCGACGACAAGCTCCTCTCCCGCGAAGCAGGAGCCGCGCAAGTTACGCGTAAGGAACAGGTACGGTCCGGACTGTCCTGCGCCAAAATCGAATACGCGCTCCCATACGCTGGCCGGCCGGCCGCCGTAAACCCAAGCGGCGACGGTGATGCCCGTCTCGTCGCTGACGCCTCGCAGCAAATCCGAAGGCAGCCCGATATAGGAAGTTCCGTTCTTGCCGCCGTTCAGCGTAACCGCCGGCCGGCCGCCCACGTTCCGAACCGTCGGGGGCACGCTTCCCGCCGCGGTTCCGTGCCTGCCGTTGCCGGAGCTGTCCAGCCCGACCTCGTCCGGATTGTCAAACTTATAAAAACCAAGCAAATGCTCTTTCAACATCGGTTCGATCGTCTCCTGTCCGTAAAATAACGTATTGTCGCATGAAGTTCCTCTAGCGGCTTTTATCAGAATAGCATATTTGCTAATTAATTAATATATCAGTTAACGACAAAAAATCAACAAAAAAATAAAAGTCCCGCCAGGGACTTCATTTCTCATTTAATGTTTATGCAGAACGGTGCGCATCGGAAGAAGCGACCGGGCAATCTGATACAGCCAATACCCCGTTAATCCGCCGAACGCATTCAGGACCAAATCGTCGGCATCGAACGTTCCCATCGAAAGCACGGCTTGGGATATCTCGAGCGACAAACTGAACCCAAATGCCATTAATAAACTTACGAATAGATTCGGCACCAGTATTGCCGCCATCGTTCCAAAAGGAACAAACAAAGCAATATTGCCGAATAAATTAACCATGTTATGGAAGGTGGGACGTTGAAGGCTGTCCGAAATCGTACGAAAAGGAACAAGGTTTCCATGCAAAAGTCCCGCAACCGCCCGAGACGGATGAGCCGCCGACTTGGAGAACTGCTCCCATACAAACGTGACGCTTACCTCTCCGAATTTAAACAAAATAATTTTGATCAATAGATACAAATAAAAAAGAAATAAAGCCGAAACCACGGCAACGGCCGGCTTGGATCCGATCTTCATTCCGCTCCTCCTTCCTCAAACCCTAGATGCTGAATCGGTATCTACGATATCGAAAACTTCTTAAGAAGAAACATGGCGATTCGTAAAATTTTTCTTAAAAATTTCGATAAACCTAAAATTTATAGGGTAAAAACATAATATATGTAGGTGTCGGAGCACGTAGCCGTTTTGGTACAATACAATAGACCCTACTCTATTCAAAGATAAAATTGAAACCATTTACATGCGGCAAGGACTATTCTTAGGAGGAATCGGCATGGCAAAACGGAACGAACCTTTGGTGACCCATATTTACACCGCAGACCCTTCCGCCCACGTATTCGAGGGCAAAATCTACATTTATCCTTCTCACGATCTCGATCATGAAAGGGTTTCCAACGACAACGGCGACCAATACGATATGGAAGATTATCATATATTGTCCATGGAAGATCCGGACTCGCCTTGCGTCGATCACGGCGAAGCGCTTCACGTGCGCGACGTGCCGTGGGCGACTGCGCAAATGTGGGCGCCGGACGCCGCTTATAAGAACAATACGTACTACTTGTATTTCCCGGCACGAGACAAGGACGGCATCTTCCGGTTAGGCGTCGCGACAAGCGCTTCCCCTGCCGGACCGTTCAAGCCGGAGCCGAATTATATTCCGGGCAGCTTCAGCATCGACCCCGCCGTCTTTACCGACGACGACGGCAAATCGTATATTTATTTCGGCGGCTTATGGGGAGGCCAGCTCGAGAAATGGCAAACCGGCGAGTTCAAGCCGGATGCGGAAGGACCGGCGGCCGATGCGCCGGCGCTTGGGCCGCGAGTCGCCGAATTAAGCGACGACATGCTTTCGTTCAAAACGGAACCGCAGCAAATCTCGATCGTCGACGAAGACGGAAACCCGATTCTCGCCGGCGACGAGGACAGAAGATATTTCGAAGGACCGTGGGTGCATAAATATAACGGCAACTATTACTTGTCGTATTCGACGGGCACGACGCATCAAATCGTATACGGCATAAGTAAAAACCCGCAAGGGCCTTACGTTTACAAGGGAGTCATTCTGACGCCGGTCATCGGCTGGACGACGCATCATTCCATCGTTCAGTTCAAGGACAAATGGTATCTGTTCTACCATGACAGCTCCTTGTCCGGAGGAGCGGACAATAAGCGCAGCGTGAAATTTACCGAGCTTACCTACAACGAAGACGGCACGATTCAAACGATCGATCCGTACCCGGACCGGAAGTAACATCCGGTTGTCTGATGAACAAGCAAACCGGATGAACATAAATAATGGCCCCGTCCTGGCATAGGACGGGGCCGTTTAATATTTGCTAGGACCGCGCTTCCCGGGGCGGCCGCCGCATCCGCTATTGCAAATGCCGGAGTTTATCCGGATTGGCCACCGTATAAATGGCCTCGATCCGATTCCGTTTAAAGGCAAACGAATGGATATACTGCACCCCTTCCCCGGTTACAATCCGAATTCCCGGCCACCCGTTAACGGTAACGAAAGCAAGACTGAAGTTTCCTTCATACCTTTTAAGCAGATTGTTCAGCAAGGCGACCACTTTTTGAACGCCGACAACCGGAATTCGAGCCGCCTGCACTTTACCTCCGCCGTCGGAGAGGAACACGACATTTTCGCTCAGCAGCTCCAGCAGCTTGCCGGAGTTGCCTTCCATCAGCGATTGGACGAATTGCTTGATTTGCGCTTCCGCAACCGCGACCGCCGGCGTCTCGTCCGGCTCGAAGCGGATGCTTTGCTGGGCCCGGCGAAAAATTTGGCGGCAGTTGGCGCTGCTTTTCCCGACCGTCTCCGCAATCTCGTCGTAAGAGTACCCGAAAATTTCGCGCAGCAAAAATACCGCCCTCTCCACCGCATTCAGCTGCTGAAGCAGCAGCAAGTATGCCGTCGAGATCGATTCGCGCCGCAAATAGGCGTCCGACGGATCGTGCTCCGGCAGCCCTTCCTTCAGCAACGGCTCCGGGAGCCATGGCCCGACGTACAGCTCCCGCTTGCGGGATGAGGAACGAAGCAAGTCCAGGCAGCGGTTCGTGGCGACTTTATACAGAAAGGCCCTGACATTATGGACCGAATCCGGATCCGCAAGCCGGTCATAGGCAAGGAACGTTTCCTGCACGATATCCTCGGCGTCCATAACGCTGCCCAGCATCCGGTAAGCAAGCGAAAATAAAGGCTTTCGATAAGTCCTGTACAAGGACTCCGTATCCGTCATAAGGCGGCCTCTTTCATCTGTTCGATCTTGGGGATCGTCCGGACGGCCCGCTTGGCGCTCGCCGTCGCCGCGTCGACCAATAATTCCCCGTGCGAAGCCCAATCTCCTGCCACGTACAGCCCTTTAATTTCCGGTACGGCGGGACCGGGGCACTCCTCGCGGCGAATATGGACAAAATCGTGGCAAACCGTTATTTTCGGCAAAAACTGCTTGACGACCAGTTCGTCTCTCCAGCCCGGCTGGACCAAGTCAAGCGTATGCTCGAGATCCTGCAAATCCTGCTTCGCGTCGGTCTCCTTGCTTTGGTATTTGATGAGGCATACGACCTGCTCCCCGTTGTCGCTTAAACGGGCCGCCCGCGACTGATTCGTCAGAAAAACCGGCCGGTCGATGCCGTACACGAACTGCCGCTTCGGCTCCGGCAGCTTCCGCAGCGCGACGTCCAGGCATGCCGCCGTCACTTCGATCGCTTGCGCGTTCCAACGGGCGAGGGCCGTTGCTTCCGCATTCGGGACCAGCCTGCAAAGCGCGGCCGGCGGGGCGGTTGCAATGACATTCTCGGCTTCGATTACCGTACCGTCTTCGCAGCGGACCTGCCGTACGGCTCCGTCTTCGTGCTCGATCGATACCGCCTTGCAATTGGTCAGCAGCCGTACCCCGTGCTTCGAGGCTAGCTCACGCAGTTCATCGGCCATAGTTCCCCAGCCGCGGTCCAAATACAACACGCCCCGCAGGGCGGCTTGAAACTGCTTCAATACCGGACCGGCCGCCTGCAGATCGGGCGCCGCGGCGTAGCTTGCCGTGCGAAGCAAGGAATAGAAAATATTCCGCAGCATCGGATCGTGCACATTTCCTTCTATCCATTCCCGAAGGCTGATGCGGTCGTACCGGCTTGTATCGAGCTTCGTCAACTTCGCGAGCCATCCGGCAAGCTCCATCTTTCCTTTCCAGGTCAGGAGCGGAGTCGCCATCAACGAACCCGCCCCCGTTGGCAGCACGCTGCATTTGTCTTTCCATATCCCGTGGGCGTCAATCGACGGCTTGCTGCCCTTAAGACTCAACCCCAGTTCGCGGAACGTGTCGTAAGCATCTCCGAAATAGAGGGCATGCCCGCCCATATTAAACGTTACGCCTTGCTTGACGGTAGACATGGCGCGGCCGCCGAACCGCCCTTGCTTGTCGATCAGTATCGTGCGTTTGCCCGCTTTGGCCGCATAGACCGCAGCCGTTAAACCGGCGATCCCCCCGCCTACAACCGCTACATCGTATTTCGTCATCCGAACCTTCCCCTTTCGTTTTTTGGTACACGTATGACGGGAAAGGAAGCCGGTCTGTGACAACAAATCGCAAAAAAAATTTCAGATCGTCCGATAACCGAAGCCGAAAGCTATCTCATAACCAAAATTTAAACTCGCGATACCTTCCCTTTAACCTTCGCCGGTTATGATCATTGTGAAGGTGAGGAGGGGATGCCGACCATGACAGACGATCAGCGACATTTTGTCATACTCTTCGATGGCGTTTGCAACTTTTGCAACGGCAGCGTGCAGTTTATCATTCGGCGCGATCGCAAAGGACGATTCCGTTTCGCTTCGCTGCAATCGAGCGCGGGCAAACAATTGTTGGCCCGTCATCGCATACGGGAACAAGCTGATTCCATCGTTTTAATTGAAAACGGGAGTTGCTTTACGGAATCTACGGCCGTTTTGCGCATTGCCGGGCGAATGAGCGGGATCTGGAAAATCGCCGCCATACTGCTGGTTATTCCGAAACCGATTCGCGATTGTCTGTACCGCTATTTTGCGAGAAACCGATACCGCTGGTTCGGAAAGCAGGAAGCCTGCATGATACCGGCCGAGGAAACAAGAAAAAGATTTTTAAGCGTGGATTAAGCAGAAACGATCTTCTCAGCCCAAGTCTTAAGGAAGAAACTGTTTCGGCGGGAAATATAAAAAAAGGAGAATGAAAGCTTGTTCAAACGAGTATTTGCCCAATCTATACCTGCGACGTTTCGATTGTTTCTGGCGGCCAATTTTTTGATTTACGGGGCCGCGAAGCTTGCTTTTGGCCAATTCGGCGTACCAACGGCGGAAATCAGCGCCCTCAGAGGAGAGGGCTTTACGCTGGCTTGGACCTTCTTCGGATTTTCTTCCTGGTACGAGATTTTTATCGGTTTGGGGGAGGTTGCCGCCGGTTTGCTTATCTTGATTCCCAGAACCAGCACGGTAGGAGCGATGATTTATTTCCCTATAGCGGTCAATGTGATGATGGTAAATTATTGCTTCAATATCGGGGTGCAGGATTTAAGCACCGTCCTGACCGTAATGTGCCTCGTCTTGTTATGGCTGGATCGAAGAAAGCTCCTCCCCCTTCTTGCAAGGAAGGAGGTTCGGCAATGACCCCTTTTGTCATTCAGATGCTGATCGTTTTTTTCTGTGTAACGACTGTTTATTATGTTGTGAAGGAAATGAGAATCCATAGAAAAAGAAAATAAGCCAAATACCGGTACCGATACGACATCTGCCGGTATTCGACCTTCTTGGCGCATCTACCGCGTATCGAGCGGTTGCCGCTGCCGTGTCGAGATCCGTGAAAAGTACGCAACAGACTTAGCCGCTCCGAATGAGATGGCTAAGCCGCTTAAGCCCCCGCTCCAGCTGATCGAAAGAAGCATAGGCGTAAGAGAGGCGCAAGTGGCATCCGTCGCTGCGGTCGTATACATATCCCGGGTTCAGAAGAAGCCCTTCGGCGAGCGCTTGGGCGAACAAGCGCTGCACGGAAACCGGCTTCGTCAAGCGTAGCCAAACATAAAATCCCCCGCGCGGCTTATTCCAGTCCGCGATGTCCCGGAAATGACGCTCCAGTATCGCGAGCGTGAAGTCCCTCCTGCGCTTCAGCTCGTCGCGAACGCGGGACAGATGAACCTCATACCGCCCGCCGGACAGCCATTCCGCGACGGCATGCTGCGACAGCGAGCTGGAGCCGTAGTCGGTCTGCATCTTAATGTCGGCCAGCCGCTCGATTGCCGGCTCCGGTCCTGCGATCCATCCGATGCGAAGCCCCGGGCCAAGCGTCTTGGATACCGTCCCCATATAAAGGACGAGACCTTGCTCGTCCCGCGCCTTCAGCGGCTTGGGCGGCGGCTCGTCAAGCCACAGCTCCCCGTAGGCGTCGTCTTCGACGACCGGCAGCCTCTCCAGCGCGCATGCCCGCAGCAGTTCCTCCCTCCGTCTTTCCGACATTAAGACGCCGGTCGGATTATGGAAAGACGGATTCGTATACAGAATCGCCGCGTTATGCCGGCGTTTCAACCCGCTTATCGATTCGGCGACGACGCCTTCGCCGTCCATCGGAAGGCCGGCGAAACGGATGCCCGCCGATTGAAAGACGTGCAAGGAATTTAAGTAAGTCGGGTTTTCGGTCAGCAGGGCGGAACCGCGTTCGAGCA
This sequence comes from Paenibacillus thailandensis, assembly GCF_042685365.1. NCBI lineage: Bacteria > Bacillati > Bacillota > Bacilli > Caryophanales > Paenibacillaceae > Paenibacillus > Paenibacillus thailandensis. Next base: position 57,291 of record NZ_JBHUMY010000032.1, read on the forward strand.
GCCCGAGAGAGATGAGCTGCAGCCCTTGGAGCGCGCCGGAGACAATCAAGATCGAGGCGGGAGAAGCTTCGATCCCTTTCGTCCGCAAGTAGGCGCTCACGCTTTCCCTTAAATAAAGGAGGCCTTTCGGCTCCGGGTAACCCAAAGTCAGCCGCTCCGCCATGAAGCCGCTGAACGCTTCTTTCATTTGTTCGGAAGGAAGCAAATCCGGCGACAGCTCGCCCGTGCCGAGCCGGACGACGGCCGGATTCGCTTCGGCTTTGTTGATTTGCTGAATCGTCGCAAGGTTGGGCCGGTAAGCCCCGGATTCGGCGTATCGGTTCCAGTCGGGAGGCGGAGCGGAGGCAAGCAGGCTCCACGTATTGTTGGCCACGAACGTGCCTTGGCCGACTCTTGATTCGATCCACCCTTCGGCTGCAAGCTCGCCTAACGCGTAGACGACCGTGCTGCGGTTAACGCCAAGCTTGGCGGCGAGCTCCCGCTGTACCGGAATTTTCATGCCGACCGGCCATTCGCCGGCCGCGATCCTCCCCTTCATCCATTCGTAAATTTGCCGATGCAAAGGGATATTCGAACGTTTGTCCGGCCTCCATTCGTACGTCATCCTTTAACCTTCCCGTCGCTTAGTTTGCTGTTGCCAGTATACCAAATTGGTTGGGTCGCTTGCCAACCAATTGGATGAAGACGAAAGATGCCTTCTTGTATACAATGGGAAAAAAAGTCGGAGGCACGTTATGTGGGAAGCTATTCTGCACGGGTTCGTCTTGGCGCTGGGACTTATCCTTCCGCTAGGCGCGCAAAACGCATTCGTGTTTAATCAAGGCGCGGCGCACGGCCGTTTCGCGAAGGCCGCTCCGGTTATCGTCGCCGCGTCGGTATGCGATACGCTGCTCGTATCGCTTTCGGTTTTAGGGATATCGGTCGTCGTTTTGGAGCATGCCTGGATCCAAACGGCGCTTTACGGGGCCGGCGTCTGTTTTTTGACGTATATGGGGTTCGCGGCATGGAGAAGCAAGCCGACTTCCGATAACGGGGAAGCCGCGCAGCCGAAATCGCTTGGAACAAGGAAACAAGTCGCCTTTGCCGTTTCCGTCTCGCTGCTTAACCCGCACGCCATTCTGGACACGGCCGGGGTCATCGGCACGAGCTCGCTCCATTACGAAGGTTCGGAGAAGACCGCATTCGCGATGGCTTGCATCCTCGTATCCTGGCTTTGGTTCGCGGGGCTCGGGATTGCCGGAATGACGGCCGGGAAGCTTGATCCGTCGGGCAAGCTTCAATCGGTTTTGCAGTCCGTATCCGCCATCGTCATATGGGGATGCGCGGTTTATTTAGGGTACGGCTTCGTCCGGTCGCTGGCGGGCTGACAGCCGCTTGCGAACCTAGCCCCGCCGCGGCGGGGCCTAACGCAATAAAAACGCCACCGCTTTTGCGGTGACGTTTTTTTGTTTTTATAGGCCGAGACTAACTTCGTAACCCGGCTGGTTTTTCGGATGGCTCTGATTGATAAATACGGAACGGTCGTTTTTCAGGACGATAACCTCAAAGAACGGCTTAAAGCGCTCTTCCGATACGCCGAAAGCGTTCATGAACTTCGCGAACAGCTCCTGTTCCTGGCGCTCCGGCTCGCCGTCGGCAAGCGAGGAATCCACCAGGTTGACGAGAATGCACATTTTTTGCGCGTCGGTCAAGGTTGGAGCCGCCTCACGCAAAAACGAATCGATGGAATTCGAACGTACATACTTCAAAGCGCGGTCGAGAAGCGCCCGGTTGTTGGCTCCGACGCCGATGACGCCGTTTCTCGATTCGCCGCCGAGCACTGCGAGCAGTTGGCCGATCTCTTCATTGTCCATTTCGCCGTCCGATTGCATCATATAAAGCAGCGAAGCGGCAAACGCAAAATGCGGCGTCATGCCTTCCGTTCCTCTATCGCCTTTAAACATATCAAACAAACCCATGCTTAATTCCTCCCGTATGTAAATAAGTTCCCGGCCTCCGGCCAGGTTCTTTATACTTACGGACATGCCCGCCGGGCGGTTTCAATTCCGCTCGGAAAATAAATCGTTCGATCGCCGTTGATATCGCTCAGTGTATTATTGTACTATTTCATTAGTACACTACTACACAAATACAAAAGGAGAATGGAGAATGAATGTTTATTTGAGGCTTCTCGGGAAAGATTTAAAACTGATGAGAGGCTGGATGCTTGGCGGCATCGCCATTATGGCCGCCGTTTCGCTTCTTGGCGGATGGCTCGCTTACCGGCAGCCGGTCGGCGCCGTTAGCTTCTTGATGACCTTCCCGTTGTTTCTTCATCTTTTTTATATTCCCGTTTTCTTATGGATCAGCTTGTCGCGGGAATGGAAAGATACGCCGGCCATGTGGCTCCAGCTTCCCCGTTCGGGCTGGAGGCTGCTCGCTGCGAAATTGGTTAGCTCGGTCATCGGCTTTGTTCTTTCCTACGCCGTTGCGTTTGCGCTTTTTTACGGCATTTCCGCGATGGAAATAAACCGATTCGCGGGGCCGCCGTTTGCGGCGGATTTTGATCCGATCGTCTACGTCGAATATATGCAGCGGTCTTTTATCGGCGTTTTTCTTCTCGTGATCTACACGAGCTTGAACCTCGGGGTATGGACGATCCTGTTCAAGGTTTCCGTTCAAGCCGTCAAAAGAACGCTGCGCCGGTTCAGCTGGCTTGCGATGTTTGTCGTGTTCGCCCTTCTATTCTGGGGATATGTCGCGCTATCCGAAACAGCGGCTTACTCGGCTCTGACGGACTGGGGCGCTTTTACCGGGGACTCGGTCTGGGCGTATCTCGAATTAAAAGCGGGCGAATTTATATTGGATCTGCCGATTATGGCCTTATTCTTCTATCTCGCGGGATGGTTAATGGACAGGAAAGTCGAGGTGTAACCAATGGGAGACGAATTTAACGCTTCGCAGCCGATTTATCAGCAGATCGTTGCGAAGATATGCCGTCAAATCATTCGAAAAGAAATCAAGCCGGGCGAAAAGCTGCCCTCCGTGCGGGAAATGGCGCTCCACTCAGGCGTCAATCCCAATACCGTTCAACGCGTTTATGCCGAGCTCGAGCGCATGAACATCGTGGAGGCGCGCCGGGGTCAAGGCTCGTTCGTAACGGAAAATACCGGGGAGTTGGAAAACTTGCGCATGCAATTAAAAATGGAGTATATCGAGCAATTCGTGAAAAACATGACGGAAATGGGATTTACGTATGCCGAAATCGTCGAAGGCATTCAAAACCAATTCAAGCCGGCCGAGACGCAGGCGGAACAGGAGTGAGACACCGATGAGCGAAACGATTCTGAAGTTCGAACGGGTATCCAAAACATACGGGAGAAAAATGGCGCTGCACGAAACCAGCTTCGAATTGCCCGCAGGCAAAATCATCGGCCTGATCGGCACGAACGGAAGCGGCAAGTCGACGACGCTGAAGCTGATGGCCGGGCTGCTCCGCCCGAGCGGCGGGTCGGTTGCCGTGAACGGCCGGACCGTGAAAGGCCGCATTCCGGAGCTCGTCTCTTTTTTGCCGGACGGCGATTATTTGTATCCATTTTACACGGTGAAGCAGACGATTCGGTTGTTCGGCGGCGTATACCGCGATTTTGACCAAATCAAAGCGCTGGAAATGATGTCGTTTCTGGAACTGAACGGCGATCAGCCCGTCAAAGGCTTGTCGAAGGGCAACATGGCCCGCTTCAAAATGCTGCTGGCTTTGTCCCGGCAAGTGCCGCTTATTCTGATGGACGAACCGTTGTCCGGCCTTGACCCTCTCGTACGCGGCTCAATTATTAAAAGCTTGATCTCCTTCATCGATATGGATAACCAAACCGTCGTGTTGTCGACCCATGAAGTCGCCGAAATCGAGCCGCTGCTCGATATGGCCATGCTCATTCACGACGGCAGGCTCCGGTCGATCCGGGAAGTCGAGGAAATCCGTTCGTCCGATCGCATGAATCTGGTGGAATGGATGGAAGCGGCCGTCTCCCGTTAAACGAAGCCGTTCTGCGCCGCGACGATAGGTCCGCCTTGGCGTACGCCCAAAGCGCTTATCGTTGCGGCTATATGAGCTTATGCCGGTACCACTTGTCTCCTTTGTATCTCCACGCGAATACGATCCCGCGTACGCCCCATTCCAGCACCATGGCCAGCCATACGCCCCAAATGCCCCACTGCAGCGTAATGCCGAGAATGTAGCCGAGAACGATGCGGAACAGCCACATCGACAGTAAGGACGCCACCGAGGTAAACTTCGAGTCCCCGGCCGCCCGCAGCGCCGACGGCAGAACAAAGCTTAACGACCACAATATCGGCTGGGATATCGAAAGCAGCACGATCAGCGAAAAGATCGAAGGCACAATCTCTTCCGGCGGCGCGTACAGCGCGGCGAGCTGCGGGAACAACGGCAGCAATATCGCCGTAATCAGGATAAACAACACAGTCGACAGCCATAGAAACGACTTGATGAATTTCCGCGCGTCCTGAATGTCGTTCCGGCCGATGCATTGCCCGACCACCGTCACGATAGCCGTACTAAGCGACGCTCCGCCGATCTGGAACAGCATGGAGAGCGATCCCGCGATCGCATTGACGGTAATCGCCATCGTCCCAAGCTGAACGATAAACGTCTGGGTAAGCAGCTTGCCTCCGTTGAAAAACATTTGCTCCGCCGCAAACGGAAGGCCGATGAACATAATTTTTTTCAGGAGCGAATACTGAAGCCGCAGCATCTCTTTGAACTTAAACCGGAGCGTATGGTTATATTTCAGCAAATAGACGATGGATACCGCCATGCCGAGCACGCGCGCCGCAATCAACGAAACGGACAAGCCGACGACGCCCATGTCCGCGAGCTTAATCAACACGAGATTAAACAAGAAGTAAGCGACGTTTAAAATAAGCGACAAAACGAGGCAGGCCTTCGTTTCGGCTACGCCTCTCAGTACGCCGGCAATCGCCTGATAGATCGCCATAAACGGATAAGAGATACAGCTTGCGATCAGAAAGATTTCGGCATTATGAAGCACATCCGCTTCCGCGCTGCCGAACAGCAAGCTTAGCGTGGCCGAGTGGAACGCGATAACGAGCAAGCTGATCCCAACCGATACGATCGCGACGGCCGATATCGCCTGCGCCGCGGCCTTCGAAGCCAACTCCGGGTTGCCGCTGCCTTTATATTGGGCCACGATCACCGTGCCGCCGGTCGCGATCGCGACAAACACGTTAACGATGAACATATTGATCGAATCGACCATGCTCACCGCGCTGACGGCCGCAACCCCGGAGGAGCTGATCATCGCCGTGTTCAAGAACGCCATAAGCACGATGAAAGCCGAATCTACGAATATCGGAACAATTATGGCGAATATTTGCTTGTAATCCATCGTATTGCCGGAAAAATATTTGTTTAATGCAACTATCGCTTTCTGGCGGGTCTTCGTCTGGAACGCTTCCACGCGCGTCATCACATCTTTTCCTGTATGTAGTGTGGAGCCGGGTGCCGCGATACTTCGGATTAAACTGACCGATTCGATTCTATTATAAGAGAGAAGTATGCGGTTGCATATCTTTTTAAGCGAATACCGGGACGGCTTTTTGCGGTTACGAACTCAGTTGACGTTATTGAACCTAAATTTTACGGTTTCAGATTTTAACGAACTCCAACGGCGTTATTGCCGCTAAAATCGTCATTCCCTGCCGGATTTCAGCCAAATAGCGTTAATGGAGTTCCTTAGCGCGATAGAAGCATGTTTTTCCATAAAATAAGCACTATTAGGTTCGTTAGCGCTCCGGCAAAACAACCCGCCGGAAGCCTTTCCCCCAATTGCTCCAGACTCTCGTAAATGATATTTGAAAAATCTATATTTCTCGTTATACTAACCTTATAAAACGGTAAAACGGCCGTGAAGCACACGCCGCTTTGACATGATCCGCGATTTTTCCGGGTATCGTGTCGGAGCGGCTTTTTTTATGAGCCTATTTTGAATAAAGGAGCGATCGGAAATGAACTCGAGGTTCGACGAGGCTTATGAGCAATGGATGAGAGATATGATTGCGCAAGAGAAAAATCAAAGAAGGCGCGAATTGCTCGATAAAGGGCTTGGCCACGGCACCATTCAATTTCTGCGTTTAGTTTGGTTTCCTGCGGTCAAAAACTTTAATCATCTGTATCCCGAATGGGAATTGCAACATTTCAACAACGGCTACCGGTACTTGGATTTGGCTTACATGCCCGGCGGGCATGTCAAAGGCGGCATCGAGATTCAAGGTTTCGGACCGCATGCCCGGGACTTGGACGTAAGGCGCTTTAAAGACTTATGCTGGCGGCATTGCCTGTTGGCGCTGGATGATTGGATTTTTTTGCCTATTGCCTATTTGGCGATTACGGAAGAACCGAAACGCTGCCAGCAGCTTGTCCTCTCTTTTATAGGAAAATTCATCGCATCCGACGCGCCTAAACATTTAACCTGGCTTGAAGCCGAGACGATCCGCTATGCAAGACGACTGCTCCGCCCCTTCGCTCCAAAAGAGCTGGCCGCCCATCTGCGCATTACGGATCAGCATGCAAGGCGTGTTCTGCGCAAATTAGCCGAAATTCAGCTTCTGGATGTGGCAAGCGGGAATCAACGTTACCGCAGGTACTGCTTGCGAACCCCATAATGCCCGTTACTTTCAATTCGCCAGAAAAGGCCGTTCCAAAAAGGCTATTCCTCCTCCCTTCCCTCTCCGTCGCATCGCATGAAAAATCCCCTTCCGGCGATACCGGAAGGGGATTGCGGACGCATGCCCGTAAACGGGCTGCCGTTATATCATGGTTCGAATCGTCGGCTGAACAACCGCCGCTTTATTCCTCGTAAATCTTCGTAAGCAGCGCCCCAAGCTCTTGAAGCGCTTCTTCCTCTCTTTCCCCGTCAACCTCCAGCGTTACCTCGTCTCCCTTCGCAAGGCCAAGGGCGAGCACGCCAAGCGAGCTTTTGCCGTTAATCTTTTTCGTTCCCTTGATCAGGTTGACCTTGCATGGAAACTGCGTCGCGGCCTGGACGAATATTTTAGTCGGCCGTGCGTGGAAACCGGACGGATGAATAACCGTGTAAGTCTGGGATAACATGTTCAAAACTCCTTTTATTTCGAAAGTTAATCTTTGTTCAAGGCGGCGTGCACAAGTTTCTTGACTTCCTCCTGCGTACCGAGCGCCAACGCTTCTTCCGCCAGCCCGGCCCACTGCTGCTTGGACAGCTCTCCGACCAGCTCGCGGGCTTGCAGGACGGAGCCGGCGCTCATGCTGAATTCGTCGAGCCCCATGCCGAGCAGCAGCGGGATGGCGGTAAGGTCGCCGGCCATCTCGCCGCACATTCCCGCCCACTTGCCGGCTTTGTGCGCCGCTTGAATCACCATGCGGACAAGCCGCAGAATGGAAGGATGGTACGGCTGATACAGGTACGACACCGATTCGTTCATCCGGTCCGCCGCCATCGTATATTGGATCAGATCATTCGTTCCGATGCTGAAGAAGTCCGCTTCTCTCGCCAAATAATCGGCGTTCAGCGCGGCGGCCGGAATCTCGATCATGATGCCGACCTCGATGGAGTCGGATACCGGAATTCCTTCCGCCTCCAGCTTCGCCCGCTCCTCCGCCAGAATGCGCTTCGCTTCGAGAAGCTCGCTCATGACCGCAATCATCGGGAACATGATATTGAGCTTGCCGGCCGTGCTGGCGCGAAGCAGGGCGCGCAATTGGGTGCGGAACAAGTCCTCGCGCTTCAAGCTGAGCCGGAGGGCGCGGAGGCCCAGGAACGGATTGCTTTCCTTCGGCAATTCCAGGTATGGCAGCTCCTTGTCGCCGCCGATATCCATCGTGCGGATGACGACGCGCTTGCCGCCCAGCTTCTCAAGCACATGCTTGTAGATCTGGTACTGCTCTTCCTCCGTCGGAATCGAGCTGCGTCCCATGTACAAAAATTCGGTACGGAACAAGCCGATGCCGTCGGCGCCGTTCTCCAGCACTTTGGCCAAATCTTCGACGCTGCCGATATTGGCCGCCAGCTCCAGCCGCTCGCCGTCCGCCGTCACGGATGGCAGCGAGGCCAGCAGCTTCAGCTTCGCCTTGCGCTCCTCATAAGCGGCCTTCTTCTCGCGGTAGGTCTCCAGCTCCCGCTCCGAAGGATCGACGATCAGCTTTCCTTCCGTCGCGTCCAGAATGACGACCGTGCCGGTCTCGACATCCGCGAGCCCGGAGCCCGCCCCGACGACGGCAGGCAGCTCCAGCGAGCGCGCCATGATCGCGGAATGCGAGGTGCGGCTCCCGATCTCCGTCACGAAGCCGCGCACGTAGCCGAGATCGAGCTGCGCCGTATCCGACGGGGTCAAATCCTCCGCGATGACGATCGCTTCCTCCGTCAAGCCGGATAACCCGGCATAAGGCTTGCCGCGAAGATGGCTCATTACCCGCCCCGATACGTCCTTCACGTCGGCGGCCCGCTCGCGCAGCATTTCGCTGTCCATCTCGCGCAGCATCTCCACCACTTCGGCCGTCACTTCATAAAGCGCGTATTCGGCGTTTGCCTGCTCGCCGGCGATTTTGTCCAGCACCGCGTCGACCAGATCGGGATCCTCCAGCAGCATCAGATGCGACTCGAAAATTTCCGCCTTCTGCGGGCCGAGCCGCTTCTCCGTCAGCTGGCGGATTTGCTCGATCTCGCCTTGCGCCGCCCGGACGGCTTCCCGGAATCGGGAAGCCTCCGCTTCGGCGTCGGCGGCTTTGGTATTCGCCGGCGTATCATGTTCTGCGGCCGCGAACCGGAATGCCTTGGCGATGGCAATACCGGGAGAAGCCGCGATACCGGAATGTAGCGTTGCCATGATGTATCCTCTCCCTTTTCCGTTAATTAAGCGCGCGATGCCGCAATCTGCCGCTCGTAATGGCCGATCACGAGGCGGAACACGGGATGCTCCCTCGGTATCGACGTATATTTCTCGACCGCAGCTTCGATCCCGCCGCTCGCGATATCCTGCTGCAGCTGAACGGCTTCCGGATCCTCCGGCACGTCGAACAGCAAGGCTGCTGCCATTACCTTCGCCAGCCGGTCCGGCTCGATTCCAAGCTCGTAAGCCTGCAGAGCCGGCTTCACGAGACGGTCGTTCGGCGACAGCTTGCGGATCGGCGAACGGCCTACGCGCGTGACCTCGTCCGTTAAGTGAGGATTGCGGAAGCGTCCGATAATTTTATCGATATAACGTTCATGCTCCGCCCGATCGAAGCCGTACCGCTCTACGAGAACCTTCCCCGTCTCGCTCAGCACGCCTCTCACTTCGCCCGCCACCTCGTCGTCGCCCATCGCCTGTTGAATCGTTTCGTAGCCCTTCAGACGTCCGATATAAGCGGCGGCGCAATGTCCGGTGTTGACCGTAAACAGCTTCCGTTCGATATAAGGGATCAGATCGTGCACGTAATGAACCCCTTCGATCGGCTTATAGCCGGGGAACATGGAGGAAGAGTCAACGACCCATTCGTAGAAAGGCTCGACCGTTACGGCAAGCGGATCGTCGTGATGCTGGATCGGCACGATCCGGTCGACGGCCGCGTCGGGAAAGGCTGCGAGCTCGGCCGCTTTCGCCTTTGACGCCTCATCCAGATGGGAGAACACTTGCTCCTTCAGCTGCGTGCTGCCTCCGATCGTATTCTCGCAGGCGATGACATGCAGCTTGCCGCCCGAAGCCGCTATGCGCTTCTCGATGCCGCGCGCGATCCCCGGCGCGATATGCTTCAGAATGTTGACGCCGACCGCCGTCGTGACAAGGTCGGCCTCCGCTACGGCGGCGGCGACGGCATCCGGATCCGTTCCGTCGATAGCCGTCACGCCCCGTACATGAAGCTGCTTTTTCTCGTCATCCGCCAAAGTCACGACGTATTCGCCGCGCTCCCGCAGCGCCGAAACGAGCGTCTGGTTCACGTCGGAGAATACGACCTCGTAGCCGGCCTGCGAGAGGAGCAGCCCGATAAAGCCGCGCCCGATGTTGCCCGCTCCAAAATGTACGGCCTTCATCCTATTCCATCTCGCTTTCAAAAATGTCGATCAGTTCCTCCGGCGTCGAAGCCTTCAGAATCCGCTCCAGATTGTCGTCGTCCGAACAAACCATCGCCACGCTCGTCAAAATGTCCAGATGGTCGTCGCCGACTGCGGCGATGCCGATCACGACGTTGGCGATATTGCCTTCGCCGAAGTCGACGCCTTCCGGCAGCTGGATAATCGACAGGCCTGTCGACTTGATATAGCGTTTCGCTTCATTCGTGCCGTGCGGAATGGCGAGTCCACCGCCCATGTAGGTCGAAAGGGAGTTTTCGCGCTCGAGCATGCTGTCGACATAGCTCGGCTCGACATGTCCCGCGGCAACGAGCAGCTCGCCCGCCATGCGAATGACTTCTTCTTTATTTTTGCCCGTTACGTTCAGCTTCACTTTATCTTTGGATAGAATTGCCATTAGTCGTCCACTCGCTTTCCATTTTCGTTCTGAAGAAAATTTTCAAATGATGAATCAGTAAATTTTGTATCGCCTTCTCGTCGCCGTTCTCGAGGGTGTCGATCATCTTAGGGTCCAGCAGCATCGCGCTGATTTCGCTCAGCACCTCGAGCGCTTCCTTCCCCAGCTTCCGCGGAGCAAGCATGAGAAGAAACTGGGAGAGCCGCGTCGGCGGGTCGGTACCCATAACGACCGGCGTCTCCAACCGATAAAGCGTCAGGGAGGGGCGAACGACGTTCTCGCTCCGGGTATGAAACAAAGCGAGGTCCGTGTCCGGTATGATCTGGCTGCCGTGCCGCTCCCGCTCGATCAGCAGATCCCTCACGAGGAGGAAGCCGCCGTCAAGTACGCCCGCTTCCTCTTCGTGCCGGCATGCTTGCCCCAGAACGGCGGGCAGCCCGTCCGCCTCGCCCCGGAGCTTTACGACTTTGAACTGCTCCGCAATGCGTAAAATTTCGTTTAAGGATACTTTTAGGCTCAGCAGCTTGTTGTATTCGTTCGTCCCCTCGCCTTTCCCATCCGCCCGAAGGCGCTGACGCCGGGATGGCATGCCGTCCCGGATGAACGAGCGGAGCCGTTCCGTATCCGCAGGCATTAGAAGCGGACTGACCTTAATATATTGCGCCGGGTCGATGGGAAGGTCGATCGTCGAGATGATCAGGTCGTAGCTGTCCTTCGGGATTCTCGACGCCTCGTACCAGGAAGCGCGGTCCACGATTTCGACCTGCGGCATCTCCTTTTGCAGCCGGATCTGAAGCAGCTTGGACGAGCCGATTCCGCTGGTGCAGACGAGTATCGCCCGGACATGCCGAATCTGCTGCTTCATTCGCTCAAGCGACGCTCCGAAATGCATGACGAGGAAGCCGATTTCCTCGTCCGGCACTTGAAGCCCGGCAAAAGCGGAATCCGCGGCGTCGCGGACAACCCGGAACAAGGAGCCGTAATCCTTCCGAATCTGGGCCAGCAGCGGGTTCCGTATGCGCTGGTTGTCCCGAAGCCTCTGGAGCGAGATCTTCAGATGGGAGAACAGCCCGTCCCGCAAGGAACGATCCTCGCCGAGCTCCGTGCCGAGCGCTTGCTCCACTTGCCCGATTAAGGATCGGACCGCCTCGGCCAGCGCCAGATCGTCGCTTGGAAGAATCGCCTCGTCCTCCAGCAGCCGCTTCTCTAGAAGCCGCATAATATAGCCCGCTTCGCCCGGATTGAACGGCACGCCGGTCCGCTCCGACAATTGCTCCGTCAACCGGAGCGCCGCATCCCATTGTGCGGAAGGAGCATCCTCCGGCTCCGTCCCTTCGCCGATCCGCTTCCCCGACTTGATCCGCCTGACGGCGATCGACAGCCGGATCAGCAGATCGGTGTAAGACTGCTCGCTAAGCCTGCCGGCCCAGTGCTCCTCCCACGTCCATAAAGCCGTCTCGACGTCCGCCATCTCCGCCTTGCCGGCCATCTCGAACAGCTTCCGGTCCAGCCGGTGGAGCGGCTGCTCGAAGCGGCTGACCGTCAGCTGGTCATCGTCCAGCCTTAGCTTGATCAGCTGCCGGATCGCCTCCCGCAGCCGTTCCTCCGGGCCCGACAGCTCCACCCCGTAGCCTCTTTTGCGAATAAGGGACAATCCGAACCTGCGGACCCATCCCGCAAGCTCATCCAGATCGCCTGCGACGGTCGGAACCGTCACCTTTACGTTAATCGCCAGCGTAAATAATTTGACCGGCTCCTCGCTTTCAAGCAGAAGGCAAAGCGTATAAAGCTGGCGCTCGTCGGGCGTAAACTCGATGTCCTCCGAGACGAACACTTTGCCGCGCAGCTCCTCGAGCTTTACGTCCGTTCCTTCCAGCCTGATGCCGGTGCCGGACTTCTTAATCAGTCGGATTTCTTGCGCCTCCAGCAGTTCGGAGACGGCGTCCAATTCCCGGTGTACCGTTCTGGAGCTGACTCCTATGGCGGTCGCAATCTCCGCAGCCGTAAGTGCGCGCTCGCTCTGAAGCAGCAGCTCCAGAATTTGGCGCGCTCTGCTTGACATATGCATGGAATTGCTCCCAAACGACAGAATGCCGCTAACGCTGACAGCGTTCGCCAGCGTTAGCAGTTCTTAAGGTAAAATTAGAGTTAGGTTAGCCGCTTCACGAGCTCGTCATACTCGGGGCTCTTCAAGAAATTGTCAATCGAGATATGCTCAGCTTTCGGCGCTTTCAGCTTCGCCCGGTCCGTCAGCGATTTGTGCGTGACGACGATATCCGCGTCCTCCGGAATATCGCTGATCGCCGTATTGGTGACCGTTACGTTCAAGCCGGCCGCTTGCATTTTCTTGCGAAGCACCGAAGCGCCCATTGCGCTGGAGCCCATGCCCGCGTCGCAGGAGAAGACGATCTTGCGCACTTCCTCTTTGCTCTTGTGCGCGGATGCCGCTGCATCGGTGACGGCCGCCTGAGCTGCAGCCGCTCCGCCCGCAGCCTTCATCTCTTTCATCCGCGATGCCGCCTGCTCGAGATCGCCTTCCTCTTCCGTTTTCTTCGACGTTTTCAGAAGCAGCGCCGCTACCGCGAACGAGACGACCGTTGCCGCCACGATCCCGCTCAGCGCCGGAAGCAGTCCGCCCTTCGGCGCCATCGCGACAAAAGCGAAGATGCTGCCTGGCGACGGAGGAGCTACAAGGCCCGCGCCCGTCAGCGAGAACGTAAACGTCCCGGCTACGCCGCCGGCGATTGCCGCCAGGATAAGGCGGGGATTCATCAGGATGTACGGGAAGTAAATCTCGTGAATGCCCCCGAAAAAATGGATGATCGCCGCGCCCGAAGCGGATTGTCTGGCGGTGCCGCGTCCGACGAGCATGTAAGCGAGCAGAACGCCGAGGCCTGCTCCGGGATTCGACTCCAGCATGAACAGAATCGACTGTCCCGTTCGGGACGCTTCCTCCAGCGCGATCGGGCTGAGAACGCCGTGGTTGATCGCATTGTTCAGGAACAGAATCTTGGCCGGCTCGATCAAAATGTTCGCCAGCGGAATCAGATTGTTGTTCACGAGGAATTCTACGCCGGACGACAGCCATTTGGTCAGCTGCTCGATGAGCGGACCGATGCCGGAATAGGAAATCAAGGTCAAGATTGCTCCGATAATGCCGAGGGAGAAGTTATTGACCAGCATTTCGAAGCCGGATTTGATTTTTCCCTCGATCATTCGGTCGAACTGCTTCAGTACCCATGCGGCGAGCGGACCGCAGATCATGGCCCCGAGGAACATCGGAATATCCGTCCCGACGATAATCCCCATCGTCATCAACGCGCCGATAACGCCGCCGCGCTGCTTGTGAACCATCGTTCCGCCCGTATAGCCGATCAGCAACGGCAGCATATATTTAATGATCGGGTCGACCAATTTGGCCATATATTCGTTCGGCAGCCATCCGGTCGGGATGAACAATGCCGTAATGATCCCCCACGCGATAAACGCGCCGATGTTCGGCATGACCATGCCGCTGAGGAATCGGCCGAATTTCTGGACGACCACGCGAATGCCGCCGATTGAAGAATGTTGTTGTTCTTCTGCCACGTCAGTTCCTCCTATGTTGATCTTGTATCGAAATGAAAACGCTTCGACAGTAGCTATCATAAATCGTAGTCGCGGGAGAGACAACAAAAGAAAAACCCGATTTTGTCATGCTTATTGTTGACATGATTTAAAAAATACTTCGCAAGAGATATTCGCAAGAGGAAACGATTGACAACCCGCCCCGTTCGAAATAATATAAAAACATACTCAAAAGAATGTAAATATCACTTCGCAATGGGAGACGACAATGAGATCCTCCGAAAATATTTTAAAAGCCGTCGACGCATTGGCCGAACGCCTGCCCCGCGACAAAATTACGTTTGCCGAAATTGCCAAGGAAGCGAACGTGCATTGGACAACGGTTCAAAGGCATTTCGGCGGAAAAGCAGCGTTGAAAGCGTACCTTTTACGGCATCACCTTCAGCCTGGCGCGGACACGAAGTCCAAAATCCTCATTTCCGCCCGCCGCGTATTTGCAAGACACGGTTATGACGGCGCTACGCTTGATCTGGTCGCCCATGACGCCGGTCTGACAAAAGGGGCCGTCTATTGGCACTTTTCAAGCAAAAGCGATTTGTTTCTCGCCCTGTGCGAACAAAGCTTGAGCAAGCTGATGCGCGAACTTCCGAAGCAAGCGCAGCAGGCGGCGGCTTCGCCCAACCCGTTAGAAGCGCTGCAGCTATTGCTTGAATCGGAGTTCCAATCCTGCGAGAAAGAATCGGGCGAGCGCCCGCTGCTGTTCTTCGAGTTTGTCGCCAACAGCCGCGAACCCGAAGTTCGGCACAAGCTTTCCGAAGCGTTCACCGCCTTGTTGCTCGGCACTGCGGACGTCATGAAAGATTTGCAGCGCCAAGGACTCGTCCATGAACGGCCGGATCCGCATGCGTTATCCGTCGTACTTCACTCTCTGATCAACGGGATTGTGCTCATGTGGCTGCTGGCGCCGGATCAAGTTTCCTTCAAAACGCTCTCCCAACAATGTTCCCAAATTCTGTGGCACGGTATTCGCCCGCACAACAGGATCGATTAGCGCCCGTATCCATACGGGTTTTTCAACGGCTGAGACATACCTATGAGTATGTAAATATCGCAAATCTATTTAACCCAGGTTTTGAACATCCACGTAAACGTGCGAAGGAGCGGATTGAACATGTGGACGTTTGTCATCTTTTTTCTTATTGTGCTATTGGTTGGATGGTTGTGGTATAACCGGTACCGGGTTAAACAAGCACAATTCAAATATCCCCCGGCCGGGCAATTCGTGTCTGCCGAAGGCATTCGCCTGCATTATATAAGCAAAGGTACCGGAAAGCCGATCGTTTTTTTGCACGGGGGCGTGCTGACCGGGCGGGACTTCGAGCGGGTATTGGAGCTTGCGGCCGAGGAAGGGTATCGGGCGATAGCGTTCGACCGCCCCGGATACGGCTATAGCGAACGGCCCCGGAACGAAGCGGCAACCCCGTTCGTTCAAGCGCGGCTCCTCCACGCCGCTTTGGCAGAGCTCGGGATCCGGAAACCGATTCTGGTCGGACATTCGTGGAGCGGCGCGTTGGTTCTGTCGTACGCCTTGCTTTATCCGGGGGAGATGGACGGAATCATCACATTGGGCGCGGCGATGTACAAGGAAGGGTATCCGGCGGAGCACGGCGACCCTCTCTCCAAGCTCGCAACGTCGCCGATCGTTGGGGATCTTCTGCTTCATACGCTGCTGCGAAGCCCGATTGCCACTTTCATGACGGACCGGATGCTGGAGGCGACCTTTGCCCCGGAACCGGTTCCTCCCGGCTATCGGGAGGAGGCTCACGCGTTGTGGCTGCGGCCGGGTCAGTTTAAAGCGAACCGGGAGGATGTGTTGTCCTTCGTCCCCGCCGTCGAAGAAATGAGCGGCCGATACAACGAAATCGGCGTCCCGGCCGTCATTGCGGTCGGAAGCGAAGATCCGTTCGGCACTCTTGAACAGGCATATCGGCTAAAAGAACAACTCAAGCACGCCGAGCTCATCGTTATGCCCGAGGTCGCCCATATGATCCCGCAAAACCATCCGGAGCGGGTCATGGAAGCCGTCAATCGATTGGCAAAGCTGCGAGCTTCTTAATCTTCGAACGTCCATGCCGGATTCCAGACGATTTCCCGCAGATGCCCGTCCGGATCCTGAAAGCGGCCGGAATATCCTCCCCAGAACGTGTCATGGGCGGGGTCCGTGATAACGGCTCCCGCCTCAAGCGCTTGCGCCATAATCCGGTCCACTTCCTCCTTGCTTCCGACGTTATGGCCGATCGTCATTTCGGTTGCGCTTCGTAAATGTTAAAAAGCCGTCAGTACGGCAGCTTCGTTTCCCTTCTTACTTCTTCGACGATCGCCTTTACTCCTTCCTCGATCCGTTCAGGCCGCGCACGCGAAACGCTAAGCCGCAAAAACTTCTCCTTATCCCGATAATCGGATAAATAAAAAGATTTTCCCGGCACGACAATAACATCCCTTGCCGCGAGCCGTTTCGTCAAACGCTCCAAGTTGACCTTCTGCGGCAGCTTCAGCTGCAAGTAAAACCCCGAATCGACGCGCGACGCTTCGATTAATTCCGGATCGCTGAACTTTAGCAAAGCCTCGTTCAAAGCGCGAATCCGGGCGGCGTATTGATCGCGTATTTTCCGCTTATGGCGCTCGTACATTCCGTTTTTAATATAAACATCCAGCGCCGCTTGGGACAATAACGAAGTATCGGCATATCTTCTATACCTTCGGAACGTCTCCAGCAATTGCTCCGGCAGAACGGCGACGCCGAGGCGCAAGCCCGGAAAGATAATCTTCGAGAAGCTTTTTAAATAAACGACATGCGACGTTCTGTCATAGGCATAAATGGGGTCAAAACCCCGCTCTTCGCCTAAATCGGCCATATAATCGTCCTCTACGACGTAAACGTCGTATTTGCCGGCCAGCTTCGCCACCGCTTTCCTCTGCTCGGCGCTTAGCGAAGTGCCAAGCGGATTATGGAATCTCGACATCGTATAAAAAAACTTGATCTCCCCGCCTTTGAATTTCTCCTCCAGCATTTCAAGATCAAGGCCAGCCGCCGTACGTGGGATGCCGCAAACCGGCAAGCCCTCCTCCTCCAGAAACCGCAAATAAATATCGTAAGTCGGCTGTTCGACCAAAATAACCGATTTTCCGTTCGGAAACGGCATCTTCGCCAACAGTTCCAGCGCCTGCTGCACCCCTGAGGTCACAACGATCGACTCCGCTTTGGCAAACACTTGACCGCTCTCCAAATGGGAAACGAGCGTATGGCGCAGCTTATCCAGACTCTTTGTAGTAAACAGCTGATGCTTGTAAGTATCGATCGCCTTGATCAAGCAATGCCGGAAATCCATATACGGAAAGACGCTTGAATCGGGCGACGGAGAAGAAAAATCGATCGGTTCGCTCTCCTTGTCGTCAAATTTCTGGCCGGTCTTCTCCACGACGTAATAGCCGCTTTGCGATATCGGGTAGATCGCGTGGCGTTTTTCTAATTCGGCGTAAGCCCGTACGATCGTCGCCGTGCTGCAGCCGTAAAGCTTCGCCGCGCCGCGGACGGAAGGAAGCTTTTGTCCCGGGCGGTACTGCCCGTCGTTTATTTTTTGCTCCATATCCGACAGGATGGATAAATATTTTTTCATGCCGCGCCTCCTTGTTCCGATGCCGCTCTCTCCCGTCATTCTAGCCGACCCGTCCAACTGTATCAATACAGTTTAACGAATCTCGCATTGTTTCGGTTCTTAATTCGCATTACGATTCAGTCAGCGGGTATCGTTCGCGAACAAACTCCCCGATATTCCGTGAAAGGAGGGTTTCGGATTAACCATAATAGATTATCGCTTGCCTATCTATGCGCGGCGCTTAACGCGGCAATCATCGGCTTTTCGTTTCTGTTTGTCAAAATCGCGCTTGAATACGCAAGCCCTATCGATACGTTAACCTACCGTTTTGCCGTTTCGTTTGCAGCGATGACGTTTCCGGTCATCTTCCGCCGCATTCGGCTGAACTATCGCGGCAAACCGCTTCTGACGGCGCTGCTCCTCGCCATGATGTACCCGCTTGCGTTTTTTGCGTTTCAAACGTACGGGCTTCGCTTTGCGACTTCTTCCGAAGGAGGCATTTTGTTTGCTTTTGCCCCCGTATTGACGATGCTGCTGGCGGCCATTTTTTTGAAGGAAACGACGACCTTACTGCAGCGCTTATCCATCGGCCTGTCGGTCATCGGCGTTATTTTCATCTTCTTGATGAAAGGCAGCGGCTTCGAACTATCGAGCATGACGGGGATTTTCCTCTTGTTCCTGTCCTGCCTTTCCATAGCCGGCTACAACGTCTTGGCCCGCTCGATTCTACGAACCTATCGCCCGATGGAAATCAGCTATTTGATGCTCGGAATCGGCTTCATCGCCTTTTTGGCCGTATCGTTGTCCGGTCACGCGGCCGCCGGGACGTTTGACCGCCTGCTGGCGCCGCTCGCCGAAGTCAGGTTCATGATGTCGATTCTGTACCTTGGCGTCATGTCCTCGCTTGTGACGTCGCTGGCCGCCAACTACGCCTTGTCCAAAATGGAAGCATCCAGAATGAGCGTGTTCTCCAATTTGTCGACCGTTGTGTCGATCGTTGCCGGGGCGGTTGTCATGGGGGAACCGATCGAGGCGTACCACATTGTCGGCTCGGCGTTGATTATTGCGGGTGTGCTTGGCACCAATTATTTCGCAGCGAGAAACACAAAGCCGCGGCCGCTGCAGTCCGAAAGCGCGGATGCTTGAACGTCGGGCTTGATTTTCGATTTTTAAAATTTAATAGAGGAGCTGACTGCAAGTGTCATCCGTTGCGTCAACCGATTGCTTTACCGTTATCCGGGAACGTCATTCCGTCAAACATTTTGATCCTTCGCATCAACTGAGCGAGCAAGCCGTCCAAGAGCTTCTCGAGATAGCTTCCGGCGCGCCGTCGGCTTGGAATCTTCAGCATTGGAAGTTTCTTGCCATAGCCGACCGGCCGGTTAAGCAGAAACTGCTGCCGATCGCAAACGGACAAAAGCAAGTCGTCGAAGCATCCGTCGTCGTTGCCGTGCTTGGAGACCTGCAGGCCAATCGGAACGCCGAAGCGGTTTTCGAGCCCGACGTCCAAAGCGGCCGTCTGCCGGAGGAAGTGAAATCGGCTCTAGTCGACCAGATTGAACAAGCGTACGCCGGCAATCCCGCTTATGCGCGCGACGAAGCGATACGCAACGCGTCGCTGGCCGCCATGCAGCTGATGCTTGCGGCGAAGGCCAAAGGCCTCGATTCGTGCCCGATGGGCGGGTATAATCCGGACAAGCTCGCTCAGGAATTCCGCATTCCGGAGCGATACGTCCCGGTCCTTCTGGTCGCGATCGGCAAAGCCGCCGCCCCCGCCCGTCCGTCTATGCGGTTTCCGGTAGAGCAGGTAATGGTTTGGAATGAATTTTGAGGCCGCGGCCGTTTACGGAAAAACAAAAAGGTCCCCCTATAGCTCTAGGGCGACCTTTTTGTGCTTGATAAGCTCTTTAAAACGGCCCGTTCTATGAGAGCTCCAGCCATCGCTCCATCGGCTCGTCCAGCCTGACCTGCAGCTCTTCCCGCTTCTTCCAAGCGGCTTCGAGCTTCGCCGTATCGGAAGGCTTACCGCCTGTCCGCATATTTTTTCAGCATATTTTCGAGCATGTTCCTGAGCTGGCCTCTCCATTCCTCGGGACCTTCGATCTCGGCCTCTTCCCCGAAGCTTGCGACTACCGGGAACAACCATTTCGATTCCTCCGGCGAGCTTAAGTGCAGCGTAATCGTTAGCGATCCGTCCGGATGATGCGTCTTTTCCGAGTCGTGGAAATAATCGAGAGCTCTTGCGAGCGATCTTGGGGAGAATCGAATCCTGACGGCAACCGGGTCCGCCGGTTCAGGCCGGTTGAACGCCTCTCCCGATTGTACCGGCATCGCATGCTGCCGATGGAACGTATCCGGCAACGCTTGAAGCCGATCCATGCGGGATAACCTGAATTCCCGGTAATCGCTTCGCGTTCTGCAATAGCCGTACAAATACCAGGTTCGGTTTTTGTACATCAGGCATACCGGCTCGACGGTGCGGCAGGTCCTTTCGCCTTTCAAGCCGATATATTCCATATAGACCGGTTTGCGCGACTTGATGGCCGACTTTAACAAACGCAGCGATCCTTGAGGCGTCCATCGGCTTTCGATGTCCAGGATCATGCCCGGCCCCGCACCCTCCGTACGGATCGTCTGCAGCTTGCGGGCGGTGTCCATCGTTTGCTCGTCCATGAACACCTTGGATAAGCTGTTCAGCATCGTCAGGAGCGTCTCGATATCGAACGAATTGAGCAGGCTTTTGTCCAATTTGTACGTCTCCATGATCCCGTACCCGCCGTTCACCCCCTGATAAGAAACGACAGGAATGCCCGCCGCGCATATGGCGTCGATGTCCCGGTAAATCGTCCGCTGCGACACCTGGTATTTCTCCGCCAATTCGGAAGCTGAAATCACTTCATGGTTCAATAACATGTAGATCATGGAGATAAGCCGTTCGATCTTCACTCAAATTCCCCCGAGTTCCCGTTTCCAATTGTTCTTCTTCGCCGCAACGGAAATTCCTCCGATGATACGTTCATGCGACAGGATATCACAACAAGCCTATAACGGCGAGCTTTTCTTTTTGTACAAAAAAGATAAATCCGGTTTGAATACGACCCGGCACACTGTCTCGACCCATTTCATAGAAAAGATAAAGGTCATGGCTGCGGCAAACAGAACGAGAAGCAGTTGATCCGCCCATGTGTGGATATGCCGGAAAATGTCTTGATGCTCCATAATGAGGAGCACAAAACCGTGCAGCAAAAAGGGATACATCGTCCGAATGCCGGGTTCGCTGATCGTTGTCCGCCTCGTTGGAATTAAAGAGAGAACGCCAATGGACAGCATGACCGATACGGCTGCAATTCCGATCCTGTAGATGCCCGCATACCATTCCGTGCTGCCCAGCTTGGCATAGGTGTAGCTGCCCCAAAGCCATTCACAATTGAGGCGCTGGCCATAGAGGAACAGAAAACCCAATGTGAGGATCATGATAAGCGCAGACGCGATCTTGACCGGCCGTTTAAATAAATAGCCGAAGTATTCCCTTTTCATATAATAACCGGCCAGGAAAAACGGAAAGAAGTTGATCGCCCGGAGCGCCGACAGCGTGTATCCCAGCGTTGAGACGTAGCCGGCGAGAACCGCAAGGCAGCTTGCGAACAGGATCGGATACCTTAATTTCGCGAAATACGGCAGGGCGATTTTCCATATCACGACCGCAAGCAGATACCAGGTTACCCAATAGGGCAAAAAGAACGTGAATTGCAGGCTTGACCGGCCGTTCAAATAATAATCCAGCAGCGTGTACAGCGATTCAAAAACGACATACAAAACAAGATACGGGGCAAGCTTCCCCGATTTCTTGGAAAAGTACCCCGTAATAAAAACAAAAAGCGGAATATGAAAAAAGTAAATGAAATTGTACAAGGCTTTCGCGGACTCGCTTGTTGAATAAAGGGGTTCGAGCGCATGCCCGATGACCACGAGCGCAATTAAGACAAACTTCACATTGTCGAAATAATGATCGCGTTGATGAACCTCTGGCATTGCGTAAATCCCTCCCGTTGGTTTTATCAAGCTTACTTCATACGCTAACAAACCAACGGGGGAACCACATCCTTGATAATCCGCGAAATTGCCGCCTTATCCCGTCTCTGACTGTCACAGGGAAGCTGACCGGACGTATTTGCAAACTTCCTCCGCCATGATTCCGTATCCTTTGCCATGGAAGCTCTTTCCCATCCCAACTCAGCTTCGGCGTCAACCCGCGGCAACTTGCTTCTTCAACAAACGACGGCTGACAAACGCGAGGAAAATCAAACCCGATACGACCACGATCCCGCGCATACGATAAACAGCGTCTCGTACCCGGTATACTGGGAAACCAAGCCGAGAACGATCGATCCCAGCCCGATGCCGAGATCAAACGCCGTCATAAAAGAAGCGCTGGCAACGCCTCGTTTGTCGGGAGGAGCCAGACTCAAGTTCGCCGCTTGGAGCGCCGGCTGGGCGGAACCGAAGCCGATCCCGTACAGGACGGCCGCGGCGACGACGCCGGCCAGATTGTGCGAGAGGCTTAATACGACTAAGGCCAATACGGTTACCGCAAGCCCCGGCAAGATGACATAAACTTCGCCGAACCTGTCGGACAGCTTGCCGGCAATCGGCCGTGCCAGCGTCAGAGCTAACGCGTAGACCAAAAAGAACGTTCCCGAATTCACTTGAATGGAAGCCCCGAACAACGGCACGAACGTCGTGATCCCGCCGTATGCGACGGCCAGGAAAAAAAGCGCCGTCGTCAGCGGCAAGACGGACTTTTCGAATAATACGATTGTTTTGGCGGAGGATTTGGGGTGTTCCGGGATACGGGTAAAGAAGACGAGCAAAAACGCGGCCAAAGAAAAACCCGTCGCGAGCCAAAACAAGGTATGAAACCTGCCTTCGCCCATCACCCATAATCCCAGCATCGGCCCAATCGCCATCGCAACCGTCATCGCCATGCCGAACCACCCCATGCCTTCGCCGCGGCGCGAGGCCGGTATAATGTCCGCGATCGAGGTGCTGACCGCCGTCGTCGAGAACGCCCAGCCGGCGCCGTGCAGCACGCGAAGCGCAAGCAAGAGGGCAATCGTGCTTGCCCAATTGTAAAGTGCCATCGACAAGATAAATAACAGAAGCCCCCAGATCATGAACGGCCTTCTGCCGTAACGGTCCAGCAATCCCCCCACGACCGGCCGCAATACGACCGCGGTCAGCGTAAATACCCCCGCGACAAGCCCGACTTGCGACTCCGTGCCTCCCATGTTTGTAATGAATAAAGGCATAGTGGGCAGGAGCAAATAAAACCCCGTAAATAAGACCAGCATCCCGAACGTCATGAAAATAAACGGCTTCGTCCATAATTTCTCCATATCGTCCTCCCATGGCTCATAGGAAAGCTGAAAGCTCGCCGATATTCAGTCCCGCTTCACCCGCTCAATCTCTTGTTTGATCCACTCCATTTCGGTCTCTCCCAGCAGCTTGCGGTGTTCGAACACGCGCAGCAGCTGGATGCGCTGCTTCTCCGGCTCCGGTTTAAACGTTTGCAAATGAAATTCGAATTGCTTTACGTGCTTCAGATTTTGCTCCAAGAGATGCAAATATTGGTTCAGGCAAGCCAAACGCACTTCTTTATCGACATATTGAAAATAAACCATCTTAAAGCGCAGCGTATTTTGCGTATCGGCATCCATGGGCGGATCGAACGGCTCCGCCATCAACGACTGGAATCGTTCGCGCCCCGAACGGGTTATTTCGTAAATTTTTTTCGTCCTTCCTCCTTTCGTCTCCTCTTCCTCCCGCAAGTTAATCCATCCGTTCTCCGTCATGCGCGCGAGAAGCGGGTATAACGTCCCCGAGCTGATCTTCCTCCCCGTCCCGACGGCGTTTTTAAGAACATCCTGGAGCATGTAGCCGTGCTTCTCGCCCGTCATCAACTCGCCCAAAACAAACAATTCGTACAATTCCCGTACCTCGATTCCAACTCGAATTTATGTCGATTCGATATATATTATATGTCGAAGCGATATAAAGATGCAACGCATTTCTTCCCATTCGTCAAAAAAGAAAAAACTGTTTTATAATCCTGACATACAACATGTCATAATGCGTGCGCTATCCTTTATTCCGGATGCGCCGTCCAGTTCGAGATGGGAGGGGCAAAAAGATGAGGCTCGATCGCTTGCTCGGTATTACGACGGAACTATTGTCGAGAAGAAGAGTGACGGCAGCGGCGTTGGCTGCCCGATTCGAGGTGTCTATTCGTACCATTTACCGCGATATCGATTTGATTAATACAGAGAATGACCATTTTAGTGACCGGCGCGACGAGTACCGTCGGAAGGCATGTCGTAAAGCAGCTTGTGCAGAAAGGAGTACGGGTAAGAGCGGTATCTCGCAATCCGGCGATAGCGAATTTGCCGGAAGACGTCGAGGTCGTGCAAGGAGACCTGAACGAGCCGGAGTCGCTTCAACCGCTTTCAACCATATTCGCGCAGGGAAGCCGTCCGGATAATCGGCGAAGAAATCGGCAAGGACATTATTTTCGATGAGCTTACGGAGGATGAAGCCAGGCACAATTGGAGGGAGCAAGGTTACGAAGAAGAAGATATTGAATTTTTTATCCTGATGGGCAAAAATCCGCCCAAGAACAACGGTTTTGCTGACCACGCAATACTTGGAGGAAGCGGACCGTTTGGCGGACCGGATCGCCGTGATCGACAAGGGGATAATCGTTGCGGAAGGGACGCCGTCACAATTAAAGTCGTCTATTGGCGGAAAGACGTTGACGATCCGATTGTCGGAACGGGCGGATCCGGGCATCATCAACCGTCTGTTGGCCGATTACCGTCTAACCGCTTTTATCGCCAATCGGATAGCGAGTTTTCGAGTTCGAAACTTATACTTGCTGATGTGATGAGGAAAGGACTGGCCCTTTCTGAACCGTAACCCGAAAGATAGACACTTTGAAAAAAAGTGCTTGTCTTTCGGGTTTTTGTGTTGAAATAAAAACTCGTTATACCAAATATTGAGCAAGCTGCCCGTCGTCATCGACGTATTCGATAACGGACCGGTTTGTGTTCAAATCGATATGCAAGCTGCAGCTTCGGCCGCCTTTCCGCCAGCTCAACCGAATTTCGTCCTTGGCGCTTTCTTCCACCGCGAACGCACCGTTGAACGCCTCGTATTCGTTGCGGAATCGGATCAGCTTCAGCAGCCGCTTGACGACGTCCTTGCGCAATGACAGCTCGATCTCCTCCAGCGTGAAGTTGTGCCGGTTGATCTCGCGGCCTTCACCCGTATGCTCGGCCCGCTCACGGTCGTTCTCTCCGGCCAGCAGACCGACGTAATAAACCTGAGGCACCCCGGGCGCGAAAAATTGGATGGCCCGGGCCGCCAAATACGCGTCGTCGTCGCAGCCGAGAACCGAATAATAAGAGCAGCGGATCTGGTGAACGTCGAAGCCGTCCTCCGCCTTATGCTCGTCCGAGAGGATCAGGCTCAGGTTCGAGCCTCTCTCGAGACAGACGTCTACAAGCTTCCGCGCTTCCTTCGTATCGATCAGACCGTCCAAATCCGGCTTCACGGGGATCCCGTCGTGGCAATCCAGCATCGTGAACTGTTTGTGCGGCCGGGTTTTCAAATATTGGAGAAGAGCTTCGCCGTTTTTGTTGACGAGCGTATCCAGGATACGGTACGGCAAAATAAAATCATAAATCCAGCAGCCGTATTCGGCCAGCTTGTATTGAATCGAATAATGGGAATGAACCTCGGGCAGCAGCTCAATGTCGAGCGAATCCGCCAGCTCTTTCACCCAGTCCAGGAACGCATAAATGTCCGGCTCGACGAAGAAGCAGCTGGTCCCCAGCTTCTTGATCACGTAGCCGACAGCGTCCAGCCTGACGATCTTGACGTTGTTCTTTTTAAAGTTCAAGAAAAACTCGGTCAGCAGCTGCTTGACCTTCTCCGAATGAACGTCCAGGTCGATCTGCTCGGAAGGATCCGTCTTGCCGAACGTCGTCCATACCTTCTCTTCTTCGCCGGTTTGTTCGATCGTGAACGTCGAATAGGGCACGGGCCGGCGCAGAAACATTTTGTCGATGTCCGCTTGAATCGGCTTCCCGTCCTCCCAAAGCTTGTCCAGCGTAAGGAACAGATCCGCGTATTCGGACTGTCGTCCTTTCCGAAGGAAATCCTGGAAGTAGTCGGACTGCCTGGAAATGTGATTCACCATCAAATCGACCAGAACGTCGAAGTTCTCCCCGATTTCCCGGATGTCGTCCCACGTTCCGAAGCTGGGCTCGATCTGCAAGTAAGTTAACGGGGCGAACCCCCGATCTCCCGATGAAGGAAACGGGGGAAGGATGTGAACCCCGCCTTTGAAAATATCGCGAAAGTAAGCTTCGAGCACTTGCCGAAGCGCCTTCAGGTCTCCGCCCATCGAGTCCGGATACGTGATCAGCTGCACTTGGTTTTTGACGGCCATTTTTTTTGAATCCTCCTATAATCCGTACATTTCCTTGATCGCTTCGAGCGTCGGCAAATCGGCGACCGCTCCGGTATATTTCAGCTTATAAGCGCTGACGGCAAAGCCGAGGTTCAGCGCTTCCCGAATCGTGTATCCTTTCACGGCGGCCGCGTAGAAACCGGACCAGAACGCATCTCCCGCTCCTGTCGTATCCACGACTTCCGCCGCGAACGTGTCGAAGACGCATGTTTCTTTTCCGTTCGAAGCGATCGCGCCGTCCTTGCCCAAAGTGAGGACGACCAATTTGGCGCCCAGCTCGAGAAATTTTTCGACTTGGCGCTCGGGCGTGTCCTTGCCGAACAATCTTTCCGAGTCGTCCTCGGAAGGCTTGACGATATCCGTCTTGCCGATCATGGACTTGACGTACGCGGTCCCTTCTTCTCCCCGCTGCCAGATCATCGGGTGGTAGTTGGGGTCGAAGCCCACCAAAATCCCGTGCTCCCTTGCCGTTTCCACCAAACGTTCGATCGTCTGGCGGGCAGGCGCTAACGAGATCGGCCAGCAAGAAAAATGGACGACTTTGGATTGCAGCAGCGCTTGCTCCAGCTTGGAAGTGTACTCCAAGCGATAATCCGCTCCCCGATAGAAGATCGGGACCGGCGTCGCGGTGCTTTTGGTGACGACAACCATGCTTGTGGAATGGTCGACCGATTGCACGCAATCCGTGTCGATGCCGGCTTCCCGCAGCCGTTCGATCAAATACTTCCCGAATCCGTCCTCCCCGACCGAAGCCGCGACAAGCGGACGAATTCCCAATTTTTTGGCGTTCATTGCGATATTGGAGGGAGAGCCTCCAAAAAACTTGCGGTATTCGGAGCTTTCGTGATTCTCGCCGTAATCCGAGGAGATCATGTCGATCAGAAGCTCTCCGACCGTCAAAACATCGTTTCGTTGATTCCGCCAAGCGATTTTTTCATCGAACCCAAGCAGCGGATAGGTCATTGCGTCCACCTCGTTCGTCATTTCACCGATCCCTGCATGACGCCTTCAATAATAT
Source organism: Paenibacillus thailandensis (assembly GCF_042685365.1). Classification (NCBI taxonomy): domain Bacteria; kingdom Bacillati; phylum Bacillota; class Bacilli; order Caryophanales; family Paenibacillaceae; genus Paenibacillus; species Paenibacillus thailandensis. The sequence continues at coordinate 84,562 of NZ_JBHUMY010000032.1, forward strand.
ATTTTTGAGCAAACAAATAAACGGCGATGACCGGCGCGATCGACAAGAGCAGCGAAGCCATCAACGGGCCGTAATCGGAAGTGTAGGTTCCGCTGAAATAAAAGGTCGAAAGAGGCAGCGTCCTCTGCACCGCTTCGATCAGCACGAGCGAAGGCAGCAGAAAATCGTTCCAGATCCACAGCACGTTCAGGATCGCGATCGTCACCGTCGTCGGCACAAGCACGGGAAGCACGATTTTGAAAAACGTCTGTCTGCGGTTGCAGCCGTCGATGAGCGCGGCTTCCTCGAGCTCCGCCGGAATGCTTTTGATAAAGCCGTGGTAAATAAAGACCGCCAAAGAGCTTCCGAATCCAAGATACAAGTAAATAAGTGCCGGCTTGCTGTTCAGCAGTCCAAGCGCGTCGCCGTAAATTTTGACGAGCGGGATCATAATCGCCTGGAACGGGATGATCATCGAAGCAACCATAATAAAGAACGTATATCGATTGAACCGGCTGTCATTGCGGACGAAATAGTGAGCCGTCATGGACGCGCATACCGCGATGATCGTGACGCTGCATACGGTGACGATAAGGCTGTTCGCAAAGGCGTGAACGTATTCCATTTTCTCGAAGGCGGTTTGAAAGTTGGTCCACTTCCATTCGGCCGGCAGCGAGAACGGAGCCGACGTAATCTCATTGTTGGCCTTCAGCGAATTGAGCACGATCAGGACGAAAGGCGCGACGAACAGCAGCGTCACGACGGAAAGCGCAGCCGCGCCGAGCCATTTCAATGCGGTTTTGTACAGCGGCATCACGCTTCCACCTCCATTTTCTTGCTGAAGTACACTTGAAGGAGCGTGATCGCCGCAACGATCAGAAACAGCACGAACGCTTCGGCCTGACCGGCCCCGTATTCCCGGGACAAGAACGCTTTCTCGTAAATGAACAGCGAGACGAGCTGGGTGCTGTCGAAAGGTCCGCCCTTCGTCAGCGAGACGTTGACGTCATAGACGAGGAAAGCCCGTTGCAGCGACAGGAAAATACATACGCTGAAGGAGGGCATCATAAGCGGCAGCACGATGCTGCGCAGCCTCCGCCAGCCGGTCGCGCCGTCAAGCGAAGCCGCCTCAAGCAAATCTTTCGGCACGTTCATGAGGCCCGCGATGTAGATGACCATCATATAGCCGGCGTATTGCCATACCGTTACGATAATGAGAGCCCATAGCGCTTTGTCGGGCTCGGCCAGCCACGAGCCTTCCAGCAGCGGAATCCCCAGCTTGCCGCCGACATTCACAAGCACGTAGCTGAAGATGAAATTCCAGATGAGACCGAGAATAATGCCGCCGACGAGATTCGGAAGAAAAAATCCGGTTCGGAACAGGTTGGACTTGCGGCGCCTCGTCAATACGTACGCAAGGGCAAAGGCGACGGCGTTGATCAGCACAACCGAGAACAGCACATATTTCAGCGTCATGGCGAATGAGGTCCAGAAATAGGAATCTTGCCATACCGTGACGTAATTATCGAAGCCGACATAATCGTAGGAGGTCGCGATGCCGTCCCAGTTCGTGAACGTCAAGTAAATGCCGTACAGGAACGGAGCGGCGACAACCGTCAGAAACGCAAACAAGGTCGGACCTGTAAAAAGAAGCCGAGTTCGCAGCCGATCCGCTCTTCCTTTTTCCGCAATCATGGCACATCCCTCTTCCTTCGTTCAATGCTTTTCAGGAAGGAGAGAGCGAAGGCGACAGCACCGTATTCGTGCTATTTCCAAGCCCTCCCCTTTTTTTGTTAATCCGGGTTTTCGGGTTATTTCACGGTTTTCCAATAATCCTCGATTTCTTCGGCAAGTTTCGCGCGGTCTCCGGCGTTCGCCATATACTTCTGCATCGAAGCGCCTACTTTGCTCCAGTGGTCCGCAGGCATCGATGTCATGCCGACGACCGTCGCGCCATTGCTCATATAGCTCTTGACCGACTTGGCGAGCGGATCCTGAGGCTCCAGCGTGATGTTCTTGAACGCCGGAATGATGTTGGCTTTATTCACCAGGAAGTCTTGACCGTTCTGTTCGTAGACGAGCCATTCCAGGAACTTCTTGGCGGCCGCTTGCTGCTCCGGCGTCGATTTCTCCTTGTCGATGGTCAGGCGCTTCGTGACGGCCGTCGCGATCTGCGTATTTCCGTAGTCGGCGGCATTGTCGCTGATCGGCACCGGCAGGAAGCCGTATTCGCCCGTCGCGTCGAAGCTTTTGATGTTCGGCCAAGCCCAGTTGCCCATGAACCATAGTCCGACGTCGCCTTTAGCCAGGTACTCCGGACCTTTCTCATACGGAGGAGAGAGCGGGTTGTCCTTGGTGATGTTGTATTCCTTCATCAGATCGAACGTATCGATCAGGCCGTTGAACACCGTATTGCTTGCAAGGTCGACGGATCCCGCTTTCAGATCCGAAATGAATTTCTCCACTTGGGCGTAATCGCTCGATTGGTCCGCGTACAAGAAGTTCATGTAATGCGCCCCGAGCGACCAGTCCATCGGAGAGACGTGGATCGCTTTTTTGCCGCTCGCTTCGATTTTATCGAACAGCGCTTTCAGATCGCTTCTTGTCTGGATCGTCGCCGGATCGAAGCTGCCGCCGACGGCCGCGTCAAGCACCTTCTTGTTGTAGACGAGCGAGAAGCCTTCTACCGCAAACGGGAAGTCCAGCACTGTGCCGTCCGCTTTCGTCAGGCTGTTGTCGATGGCGTCCGCAACCCACTTTTCGCCGGACAAGTCGAGAATGCGGTCCTTGAATTTCGGGACGTCGGCCGGATCCAGCATGAGAATCGTCGCCGGATTTCCCGCCGCGTACATCTGCGACGCTTTCTCGAACGGGGATTGTCCGCTGGACGTGCTCAGAATTTCCACCGTCACGCCCGGATAATCGTTGCTGAACGTCTTTGCCGCTTCTTCCAGCTGCGCTTGAATTTCGCCTTTCGAGTTCAGAAACGTGATCTTCGCCTTCAAGTCCGAGGACGTTGCCGAAGGAGAAGCGCTTTCAGCCGCCTGCGATGCGGACGGCGATTCCGGCGTCTTGTTCCCGCCGCCGCCGCACGCGGTAACGGCCATGACCAAAGCAAGCATGAGACCTAACCAGCCAAACTTTCTTTTCATCCTGACTACCCCCACTCGATTATGTTGTTACCGTTTTCATGGATTCGATTATATATGTCAAACGTTTTCATGTCAATCGTTTGACATATAAAAAAAATTTAAAAGCCTGCGCTTGGTTCGCAGGCTTTTTCAAGCATGTTCATGTCGTTTCCCTCTCCACCAGCTCGATCGGAAATACGTTCTCCATTTCGTACGGCTCGCCGTCCATCTGTTTCCGGATCAGCTCTACCGCCGTTCGCCCCATTTCCGCGATCGGCTGCCGGATCGTCGTAATGCCCGGGCTGGCCCAGGATGCCATCCGGACATCGTCGTACCCGACGATCCGAATATCGCCGGGCACTTGCTTGCCGAGCTTGCGGCACCACTTCAGGACGAAAGCGGCGATGATGTCGCTCGTTGCAAATACGCCGTCGATATCCGGATGATGCTCGAACAGCTCGGCGATAATGCGGTCATACTCCGACTGATCGAATACGTTCATGTCGGTTTGCAGCGTCGTAAACCAGACCCCGCTCTCCTGTGCGGTCCGCTCGAACGCATACGTTCGCCGATTCGCAAGCATGTCCAGCCGGAGGTTGCCGCAAATATGGGCCAACTTGCGGCAGCCTTTGGCGATGAGCAGCCGGGCCGCCCGTTCTCCGCCCCGCTCATTGTCCGAAGCGACAAACGGAATCCCGTCGATCCGACGGTCCAGCGTGACGATCGGATTGTTCAAGTTCCGGTAATCTTCAATTTCCAGCGTATGGCTTCCCATGATAATCCCGTCCACGCGATGGCGCCTCATCATTTCGATATATTCCCGCTCTTTGTCCGGATCGCGATGCGAGTTGCAGAGCAGCAGCTTGCAGCCGTATTGATAGGCGTGGAACTCTACGGCATTGGCGAACTCCGCAAAAAAAGGATGCGAAATTTCGGGTACGATAAGACCGATCAGATTCGATTGCTTGCGCAGCAAGGAACGGGCGATTTCATTGGGTTGATACTGAAGCTCCTGCATCGCGCGATAAACGTTTTGCCTCGTCTTCTCGCTAATATACCCTCTATTGTTTAACACCCGGGATACCGTCGTTACGGATACGCCCGCCCGTTCCGCCACGTCATTGATCGTCGACATAAATTCCTATTTCCCCTCGTTAATTGTTCCGAATGAAAGTATCGGTCACTCTTTATTTGACTGCACATCTTCTTCCTATTTATCTTACCCCGGCGAAAGGGAGGAATAAAGTCTCTTTTGCATGGCGCCCGCCCGATATTCCCCCGGCGTTAACCCCGTCCATTTTTTGAAGGCGGCTTGAAAAGCGCTGGGCTCCGAATAATGCAGAAGGTAAGCAATCTCTCCGATGGCATGCTCCCGTTTGTTCAAATATTCCATCGCCAATTCCTTGCGGACTTTGGCCGACAGAAGATTATACGAAGTATTCTCTTCCTTTAGTTTCGCTTGCAGGGATCTCGTGCTCATGTTAAAAGCTTCGGCGGTCTGCTGTACCGTAGGAAAAGAAGCCGGCATCGATTGAAGGATCCACCGAAACACCCGGTCGGAAAATTCCGTTCCGCCGAGCAGCCGGCTTCTAATTTGTTCAGCGATCGATTCAAAAGATTTCCGCAATCCGGGATCCGAATACAGGATCGGATCATGCAGCACTTCCTTGCCGAGCCGAATATAATTGTCCTTGCCGCCAAATCGCGGCTCAACTCCAAATACATCCAAGTAAGGGCCGAGATCTGCAGGACCGGCATGCGCGAATCGAATCTCCCGCACGGCAACGGCCCGATTGCTCATGCGGACGATCAAATGGTACAACGAGCTTATCATATCTTCCATGCAATGCCGCGAAATCCGGGAAGAGTCGGGATAATAAAACCGGAGACAAACGTCCTCTCCAAGCTCCTCCCAATCGAGATTGTAGCCGCTGCAAAGAATAACGTGATACCTCCGGTACGCTTGCAGCGCATCGGCGATAGTTGCGGAATGCAGCATCACATAACCGAGAATCCCCATATCCGCGATATCCGTCAGCCGTCCCTGGTTTAACCCGAAGTAGTCGTCGTCTGTATATTGGGCAGCTTCGTTCATTAACCGCATCAGCTCCGTTTCATGAATACGGGCTTCCGCATCCTGCAGAAGACTGGCGTCGAAGGATACGCGCTCGCAGAAACGTTCAAAGTCGAATCCTTTTTGAACGATCGTTTTCATAATGGGGTAGATCATGGAAACGGCAAAATCCCGTGCATTACTCAAACGGTCGGCCTCCCTTTTGCGTAAAATCATAAGATTTATACGTACCGTATCATATACCTGCCGCATGAATTTTTTTATGCTACGTATAGAGCTGCTTCCCATCATATCACAAATGACGCCGATAGAGCTCAAGCGGCCGCAATGGAGCAGCCGATATCGATTCGATTATCAAAGGGAGGATTCCGAAAAATATGAACATTCTTGTCATCATGGGGCATCCGGATCCGGAGAGCTATTGCTCCGCTTTATCCCGGGCTTATATAGACGGCGCCGCACAACAAGCGGCGCAGATTCGGACGATTGATTTAAGCCGAATTTCGTTCGATCCGAACTTGAAATACGGGTACCGGAAAAGAACCGAACTCGAAGACGATCTCGTAAAAGCGCAGGAGCTTATCTCCTGGGCCAATCATCTTGTCATTGTTTACCCGACTTGGTGGGGCACGATGCCGGCTGTTCTGAAAGGATTTTTCGACCGCGTTTTTTTGCCCGGATTTGCCTATAAGTATCGGGACAATTCGCCCCTGTGGGATAAGCTGCTGACCGGCAAAACCGCGCATTTGATCGTCACCATGGACACTCCTTCGTGGTATAACCGCTTGATATACAAGCAAGCCGGCCATCTCGTGATGAAACGAAACATCCTCAAGTTTTGCGGGATTAAGCCGGTCCGCGTAACCGAATTCGACGGAGTCAGCTCATCATCGGACGAGCGGCGCGCGCAATGGCTGGAGAAAGCGAAACGGCTCGGCGCCAAGCTGGCTTAACGGCTTTTAGCTTCTTGTGTTGGAGCAGTAAGCCTAGATTGCGGTGCACCGCTCCTTCGGAAGAAGGGCAGCAAGGTCATCAGTCCAAAAACCGCCAATAACGCGCCGATCCATAAAGGGGATATGAGACCATATCCTGCGTCGATCGTTAGTCCTCCGGCAGCGGAACCGACAACGACGCCTAAGCTGATGACGGATCCGTGTACGGTGGTCACGAGCGATCCCGTGCCGGCGACCCGCGTAATGCGGGTTGCCATTGCGGGATTCATCGGCACGCCTGCCAAGCCGGTCAATATAACGGCGATGATGGCGATTGCGCCAATGTCGGCGAATAGCCCGAATAAGACCAGCGCGAGCGTCAGCATAAGAAGCCCGATCGTTAGAACAGGCATCATGTAACGGTCGGAAAGCCTGCCGGTAACGATATTTCCGATAATCGTCGCCACACCGTAGACGGCCAAGAGAAGCGGAACCGTCTTCGCGGAGAATCCTGAGAGGTCGGTTAGAATCGGCGTAAAGTAACTGAATGCGGCAAAAGTGGCGCCGATAATCAGCATGCTGGTTGCGTACGCAAACCAAAGACTGCGGTTCCTGAAAGCTCCGAGCTCGTTTCGAATAAGTACAGTTTCCGGCTTCGGCGACGAAGGAATAACCCATTGCCCCAATACCCCCGCCAACAGAACCATGACGACAACCGCCCAGAAGCTTGCGCGCCATCCGAAATACTGGTCGAACAACATGGCCATCGGCAGTCCGATTGCGGTAGCGACCATTAATCCTCCAAGGACGATGGAAGCCGCCCGCCCGTGCGACTCCGGGCGGACCAAGCTGAAACAGATGCCAAGCGCAACGCCGAAGCAGGCGGAAGAAGAAATGCCGGTAACGATGCGGGCAAGCATCATCACCTCATAGTTGGGGGCTAATGCGCCAAGCGTCTGTCCGGCAAGGAAGACGAAGGAAAGCGTCATGAAGGCTTGCTTGCGGGGCATCTTAAGCAATCCGACCGTCAACATCGGACCGCCGACAATCATTCCTGCGGAGTAAGCCGATACAAGGTATCCGATTGCCGCAACCGAGACACCGAATTCCGCCGATAACGACTGCATTAATCCGGAAACCATAAATTCGGATGTGGTTTGGGAGAAAATCATGAAACCCAGCACATAAATAGCGAATGGCATACCGATAACAACTCCTCTTTCATTCATATTTTAACAATCGGTACAAAATTAATTGTGTAATGATTAGTACAAAATTGCGCGCAAGACGCCCAAGCAATAATGTCGGTTATTACTGCTTGGCGCCAATTTCACGGTTAGAGTGCGGCCAGCGTTCCTTCGACCACGTCCAGCAAAGCATCGCGGTCCTGCTCGACTTTACTGAGAACGCGCAATCCGTAATAGCTGCTTCTATAAAATCTGGCCAATTCCAATGCGGAACGTTTAGAAGAAATTTCTCCCGAGCGTTGGCCAAGAGCCATAACGTGGCATAACGCTTGCTCCAGCCGGGCGAAATGATGCGCAACCAAACGCGCGACTTCCGGGTCCTTCCCCCCGCGCTCGATAGCGGCGTTAATGGCCAGACATCCTCTTCGGTCCGGATCGTTCATATCGATATCGATAACCGACTCCATTAACGCGCGCAGCCGGTCTTTAATCGGACCCGGACGCTCCAAAATCTCCATATTGGCTTGATGGCCCAATTCAAAATACCGCTGCAACGCTTGCTTATATAAATTGTGCTTACTGCCGAAAGCATTGTACAAACTTCCGCGCCCAAGCCCGGTTTGCTTGCATAAATCCTCCGTCGAGCATTCTTCAAAGCCTTTGACCCAAAAAACGTCCATAGCCGAATCCAGTACCGCCGTATCTTTGAATTCGCGCGGCCTTCCGCTCATGCCTATCACCCTTTCCTCGATATATGTATTTGAATGATTAGTACAATATTACACGCATGCGGTCTGCATAATATTGGCATCCCCGCCATTTCTCATTCTATTCATTTTGTATCAACCTGTCAATAATGAACCGAATCCCTTTTGCATGCCCCGTCCGCGCTGGATGAACCCTGTTCTCATCGATATCTGCGATGGCGCGCAAATAATTTGACCCTCACATTAATGTGAGGGTTTATAATGAAAAAGTATACGACGTGAAGGAGACGCTTCGACATGAGAATCGGAGAACTGTCCGCGCGTACGGGGGTTAGCATTCGTTCGCTGCGTTATTACGAGCAGCAGGGCTTGCTCGCTCCCGTCCGGCATCGGAACGGCTACCGGGAATATTCGCCGCTCGCGGAAGAGCAGGTGCAAACGATAAAGTTTTATCTGGGTCTTGGACTATCGACGGAGCAAATCGCGGGATTTCTGCATTGCGTCCTTAAGAACAAGGAAGCGTTCTGCAGCGAAGTGCTCCCCGTTTACCGGCAAAAGCTTGCGGAAATCGACGATCAAATCCGGCTCCTGCAACATATCAAGACGAATTTGGAGGATCGCATCGCCTCAATCTTGAACGAACGGCGAATCGACGGAACGGAAGGATAACGGTTAGTTACAAATGGCGGCCGACGAGATTTTTTAACTCGTTTTTAGACTTGAAGCCAACGTATTTGTCGACGGGTTGACCGTTCTTGAACACGATGAGCGCCGGGAGGCTCATAACCTTATAACGGCTAGGGGCTTCCGGCTCGTCGTCCACGTTCAGCTTCACGATCTTCAAGTTCGGCAATTCCGCATCCAGCTCTTCCAGAATCGGCGCGATCGTCTTGCACGGCGGACACCAGTTGGCCCAGAAGTCGACAAGCACCGTCTCGCCTTCTTCGACCGCAGCATTGAAACTCGCGTCCGTTATAGTTCCAATGGGCATCTTTAATCTCTCCTTTATTTAACCGTGTGGAGTCATCATAACCCCTAACACCGGTGTCAGGGTCAAGAGATTATTTTCATTCAAGCCAAACAAAAGGCTGGCCCGAAGGCCAACCATTTGCGTTTGCGAAGTCGTTACTCTTGCGGCAGCATGTGGATGCGATCAATGAAACTTAGCGGCTTCATCCACAGCATTCGGCTGCAACGACTCGTTGGCAAGCCGCAGAGCCATCTATCACCCTCGACAACTCCGTTCCGGTTACTCTTCGTTTGCAAATAGATCCGGCACGATGTCGTAAATATACTGGTTCACCCAATTCCAAGCATGGGTGCCTCCATCGGCTACGATGAAGTAAAGATTTCCTTTTGTCGTATCCGATGAATAAATGAAGACATCCGTTAATTCCTTCATCGCATCGATCTGAGGCTTCAAGTTCGGATACGCGATATCCAAGTTGCCTGTGGCGCTGAAAATGTAGTAATCCTGCGGCGCATAACCGGAATCTCTTGCAACATTTGCAAGGTATTCCGCCGTTTCGTCCGGCATAGTACCGCCGCCTCTCTGACCCATTACCCAGCTATCGCCGCTGAGCGGCACGTAATACTTGAAATAGTCAAGGGCATTTACAAAAGTGTACCACGTCGTGACGGAACCCATGGAGAACCCGCCGAATGCACGATGCGCTCTAGACGCTTCCAAATCATCCAAACTTGCGGAATCGGCGTAGGTATTGTACGTAGTCTCGACTAATGGAACAATGTCGTTGATCAATTCCTCGTGAAATAAAGCGGGTTCGTTTTTTCCGCCATAGAATGTAGGCGTCACCACAATAAGCGGCTCGATGTCGCCGTTTGCAATCATATTATCCAAAATTTTCTTCAGTTCTTTGCTCTGGCCGGGTCCGCCGAAGATGAGATCCTCGTTCTCGCCGCCGCCATGCATGAGATAGAGAACATTATATTTCTTATTCGTATCGGAGGCGTCATAACCGTACGGAACATAAACATGCAGTTTCTTATCGTCCGTACCGTTATTTCCATTAGGTGTTTTGTACGCTAAGGTTTCAATCGTCCCCGGTTTATCGCTCTCCATTCGGTATTCGTCCGGAACCGCCTTGAAATATTTCTCGTTTGCCGCTTCTTCCGTCATTTCTAACTTGCCAATGGCATCCTTTAAAGCAGCGTATTGCTCATCGATTTGGGTTTGAGTGACCTCGTCGCTTATGAGGATACTTTCGGTGGTCGTAACGATCGCATCCATTACGATATTTGCATTTTTGTAAAGCGTGAAGTCCATCTTCTGCGTACTCTTGATCAAATTGATGAGATCATATGGATTCCGTCCGCTGACTGCAGGCTTGGTCTTGCCGGCAAGTAAAATTTCACCGAATTTCGACGTGTCGTTCCATGCGCCGCCAGTAGAATCGAATACATTAAGGCCACCGATTCGTTCGCTTCCTTCGGCGTCATTAATCTGCAATTCGATGCCAAGCACCTTTGCATTTTCCGGCACCGACTTGAGTGCAATTCTTGCTTCGACGACATATCCGTCTTCCGTTACTTTCGCGGACGTGTAAATCCGCTCGGGCTTTCCGTTGTCCACAGTCAGAGCATTTTCGTAGTTTACGCGAAGATGCACATCATCTACGCCATATTCTTGTGTCTTGTCATTGTTCTCGTCTAAAAATATTTCCAACGAATCTTGCATGTGCGGCGTTCCGGATTGTACGGATAAGTTTTTATCTTTGACTTCTGCAAGGATATACAGCGCACGCTCATCCCATAACGCTTTAAAAGTTGCGGAAGTGCCGCTATTGCCCGAGATGTATTTCGGTGAAACCGGTTGCGCCTTGTCCCATACGGCGTCTGCTTTCCCGTCAATGACAGGCGAGCCGAAGTAGGCAACCATTCTACCTTGGGAATCGAATCCGTTCTTATCTACAGGTACTTTTCCAGAACCGTTGGCCGCAGCTGCAGAGACGTTAGGCCACATACCTTGCAAAGACGCAAACGCTAGCGATACAACGACGAACAACATCATGACGGGGTGCAGAAGCAACCTTTTCCCTTGTTTCATAAAAAATGCTCCTCCTCGTAATTTAGCGATTTCCTAACGAGTATCCTTTTTTTACCCCTTAACGCTGCCAAGCTGCATGCCGTGAACGAAATACTTCTGCAAGAACGGGTATGTGACGAGGGTCGGAACGGAAGCGATGGTCGTAATACTTAAGGATTTCGTATAGCCGGCGCTTCTTGTCGGCACTGGCTTTCCTTCGCTTCACGAACCGACGCTTAGATTTCCAGCACGACGACCGACATCGGAGGCAATGTAACGCTAAGCCGATTTTGTATTCGAACGAAATCCCGAAACGGTTTAGGCGCGACCGCGTCCGGGGACGTGAACGTATTATGCGCATTGCGTTGCGCGGCGGTTAAGATTCTTCCCGACACGCGGGGATCGTCGTTCGTCACTCCGTTCAGTTCGATATCCAGCGTAACCGGGGCGGTATCGTCCAGATGGCAGAAGCTTACGTGGACGGTACCCGAGGCGTTCCTCGTGGCCGAAACGGTGACGCGTCGAATCGACTCCCCGTTTCGCTCGAATTCGCCCGCTTCGACATCAAGGGAGAGACGTTTCGCATCCTGATGTACTTTGAACATTTCGAACACGTGGTACGTCGGCGTAAGCACCATCTTCTCGCCCTCGGTTAGCACCATCGCCTGGAGCACGTTCACGGTTTGCGCGATGTTCGCCATCTGGACGCGGTCGCAGTGATCATGGAAGGAGTGAAGCGTGACGCCCGCTACGAGCGCGTCCCGGAGCGTATTTTGCTGATACAGGAATCCCGGATTCGTACCCGGCTCGACGTCGAACCACGTCCCCCACTCGTCGATGATGAGGCCGACGCGCTTCCCGGGATCGTATTTGTCCATGATCGCGCCGTGGTTTCGAAGCAATTCTTCCATAAAGAGCGCCTTCTTCATCGTGAGGAACCATTCGTCCTGCGTAAACTCGGTGGCCGATCCTTTTTCCGCCCATGTGCCCGGAATCGTATAATAGTGAAGGCTGAGACCGTCCATATACGCGCCGGCTTGCTGCATCAACACTTCGGTCCATTCGTAGCGGGCATCCGGGGCGCCGCCGGAGATTTTATAGATTTTGTTCTCCCCGTAATTTCGCACGTACGTTTGGTATTGACGGTACAAATCCGCGTAATACTCCGGGCGCATATTGCCGCCGCAGCCCCAATTCTCGTTGCCTACGCCGAAGTAGGTAAGCTTCCACGGTTCGCTGCGCCCGTTACGCCTCCGAAGATCCGCCATCGGCGACTCGCCGTCGAACGTCATATATTCGACCCATTCGGACATTTCGCGCACCGTACCGCTGCCTACGTTCCCGCAAATATACGGCTCGCATCCCAGCAGCTCGCAGAGCATCATAAATTCGTGCGTGCCGAAATGGTTATTCTCGACGACGCCGCCCCAATGCGTATTGACCATTCGTTTCCGTTCTTCCCGCGGACCGATGCCGTCCATCCAATGATATTCGTCGGCAAAGCAGCCGCCGGGCCAACGAAGGACGGGAATCGACAGCGCCCGCAGCGCTTCCAGAACATCGTTGCGGATCCCGTTCGTGTTCGGAATCGCAGATTGCTCTCCTACCCATATTCCCTCATAGATGCAGCGACCTAGGTGTTCCGCGAAATGCCCGTATATATTTCGATTGACGATGCCTGTCTCTACGTCCGCGCAAAGCGAACCTTTCAGCACGTTGCCGTTTGTCATCCGTTTCACCGCTCCTTATTTTCCGTTTTCTCAAGTGCGTATGCCGTCGCGATAATCTTGCGGCGTTAAGCCGGTCCATTTTTTAAAAAAGCGGGTGAAGGAATGCGCCGCTTCGTATCCCACCTTCGCTCCCACTTCCGAAATTTTCAGTTCGCCTTTCCGGAGCATCTCTTTCGCCGCCGCGAGTCTCGTTTCTTCGATATATTCGGATAAGTTCACGCCTCGCTCCAGCTTAAACAGCCGGGACAAATACGAGGGGTTAAAATGGATCACTTCCGCCAAACGAACGAGGGAAAGATCCTCGCCGATATGCTCTTCGACGTATGCGCAGATTTTATCGATCGCCGCGGCCGCTCGGTTCTGCTCTCCGCTCTGCCGCAACGAGAAGATCGCCGCCGCCGTATCCCGCAAGTACGCGAAACGTTCGCTCCACGACGGATAGAGCTCCGCCTGCATTAGCCCTTCCGCACTGACCTTCTCCCGCAGCTCCCAACGATTCACATACGAGAACAGCAGCAGCGCGATCGTATAATACAACTCCGTCAAGTAAGCGGCTCCTGCTCTTCCCGTGCGAACGGGTTCCGCCAGCTCGTCGAATACTTCGAGGAATTCCTCTTTCCTGCCGCTCTCCAAGAGCACCGTTAAAGCTTCGGCCTTATCCCGGGGAGACCGTTCCCGAAGCGAAGGAAAAGGATCCGATTCTTTCAAGAGCACTCTCTGAATCATGCGCGTCCCGTCACCGGCTCGGTAATGCTGCCGTTCCCTCAATTTCTCGTAAACGGAAGAAATTCGGTCCCATGCCGCCGGCTCATCCGCGAGGGCCACCGTTACCGTCGTCTCCAACGAATCCAGACAAGCTTGCTGAACGAGCTCGAACATCCCCTCCAGGTAACGGACCGTCTCTTCGTGCGTACGGGAAGAGATCGGCTGCACAAGCCAGACGAGGTCGTCGTACCTGTCGATGAAACCGACGCACGTTGCCTGCCCGGCAAAGAACGAATCGGACAGCATCTTAACGGTGAGCGCCCGATCCTGTCTGTAAGCATGCGACGGTTTCCCGTCCGTGTGCGTCAAGGAAGCTAGCGCGACTAACACGGGCGCCTCGTGATCGAGCCGAACGTTTAGCCTTCGGAAGTCTTCCCTCACCGTCTCGTCTTTCGGAGCGTCGAACAAAAAATTCCGGAAATAATTGCTCTGCGCCAACGTCTCGATCGTATCTCGATGCGCTCTGGATTGCTGAAGAAGATCGTGTATTTGCAATTCGTCCTCGACTTCCTTGACGGACTGCTTCACCGCATCGATGACCTTCGGGTAGCCTTCGCTCTTCAGCAAATATTTCACGCCGGGGTGCTGAATCGCCTGGTACACGTACTCGAAGTCGTTAAAGCCGGTAAGAAAGACCACTTTGCAGCGCGGCCAGCTTCGCCGAATCGCTTCCATAAGCGCCAAACCGTCCATCCCCGGCATCGAAATGTCGGACAATACGATATCGAACCGGGTACGATTCAGCCATTGCAGCGCTTCCTGCCCCGAATACGCTTTATAAATATCCAGCTCAAGGTCGAGTTTACTAAACACTTCGAACAGACCGTCCGTAATGATTTGCTCGTCGTCGACGATCAATAACCTATACATCGACTTCTCCCCTTCTTCTTGGCAGACGGAGCGTGGCCTTAAGACCTCCGAGTTCGCTTCGGGACACGTGCAACCCGCCGCTTCCGCCGAACGTCATGCGAACCCTGCGGTGGATGTTGATCATCCCCGTCGTCTCACCCCTGTCGTCCCCGTCCTGTAAAGAATGCGAGATCAACGCCAGTTTCTCTTCCGTAAGCTCGTCGCCGTTGTCCTCCACGACGATTCGAATTTCCTCTTCGTCCGTCTCGAAACGCACGACGATGCAACCGTTTTGCGCTTTCCGTTCCAAGCTGTGTTCGAAAGCGTTCTCAATGATCGGTTGTACGATCAGCCTGGGCACCATCAACGTTTCGAACTCCTCCGGCATCGATTCGAACGAAACGCTGATTCTTCGGGAAAACCGAAGGTCTTGAATTTCCGTATACATGCGCGCATGACGAACTTCTTGCTTCAAGGTGATTTCGTCCGAGGCGTTGCGCGTCACGAATTGAAAGTAGCTTCCGAGCAGCGTGGTGAATTGTTCGACCCGCTCCACGTCGCCCGTCTTCGCCATGGTGTTGAGGATAAAGAAGCTGTTATACAAAAAATGCGGATTGATCTGAGATTGCAGTTGTTTGAGTTCGGCGCGCTGCGCCATGATTTTCTGTTTGTACGCTTGGTCGATCAACGAACGCAAATTCGCCACCATTTGATTGAACCGGCCGTATAGATAACCGAACTCGTCCTTCGACTCGTGGGCGAGGAAAATGTTCAAATCGCCGTTTTCCATTCGGCGGAAACTTTTGACGAGCGTCAGCAGCGGCCTGTGAATGAACTTGTACGTAGACAACGCGTACACGGCGATCATCGACAGCGCAAGAATCGAAAACAGCCATGCCCAAGTATAGAACCGTTCCATCGGTTCCTGAACGACCCATTCCGGAATGAAACGATACATCGTAAAATCCAGCTTCGGGGAGTTGGCGCGAACAAGATAATATTTGTCCCCCGCGAGCGTTACGGTTTGCGAATCGGAGGCCGGCGCTAGCTCGGCCTGATGCAGTTCACTTCCCGCGAGCGCCCCCGTACCGCTTGTAAGCACGACCCCGCTGCTTTCGGGCATCAGCATCGTCCCGCTGCCGTCATATGTGTCGAAATGGCGGAGCGCTTCCCGCAATTTCTGATTGTCGAGCTCGATTTCGACGGTGAACAGCGGTTCCCGGTCCCTCATTCCGCTTTGCTTGGCCGCGCTTAGAAATAAACTCCCGTTCCATTCGATGACCTGGGACCCTCGGCCGAATTCGGAGCGAATGTTGTAATAGCGCTCCGAATCGAACGGCATCGCACCGTTCGACACGGACACCGACCGTTCGATCGTCGCGATATGCACGCTTACGTTTTTGATATACATACTGCTGCTCTGGATCGTAAACAAACGCTTCACGAGAGAGTTGATATGATCCATCCGATCGATCGTACCCATCGTCTGCCACGTCAAGGCTAATTCGTTCAAATCCTCGTCCTCGAGCAGACTATATTGCAGCAGCTTCATGCGTTCGATTTCATTCTCGAGATCGGTCAAGTAAAATTCGATTTGCGAGACCGCCGTCTTCGAGATATCCTCGCGCGCGGTTTCCACCAACCAGTTATATAGGTACACGCCGAGCGCCAACACCGACAGCATAATGAGAAGAAACGTAACGATCAAGCGAAGAAAGATCGTATTTCGCAGCGAAAAGACTTGACGATTGAGCAACATCTTAGCCCCCGAGGTTTTCTTCCATTATAGCTTGAAATCGCTTAACTTGGCATTCTCGGTTTCGCCGGCTATCCTTTCACGCTGCCGAGCACAATGCCCTTAACGAAATACTTTTGTAGAAAAGGGTACGCCATAATAATCGGAAGGGAGCCTAAGAAAATTTGCGAAGCCTTCAAGGTCCGATCGGAAATGAGCGCCAAGTTTAACATATCGTCTCGGGACATATTCGACAGATTTTGTTGAATGACAATCGTCTGGATATAACTTTGCAGGGGGTAATTGGCCGGGTCGCCCATCATAAGCAGCCCGTCGAACCAGTTGTTCCAATGCTCGACCATCGAGAACAGCGCCAGCGTAGCGAGCGCCGGCTTCGAGATCGGAACGTAGATCCGCCATAGCGTCGTCCAGTGGCTCGCGCCGTCGATGAGAGCGGCCTCCTCGAGCTCCTTCGGCACTTCCCTGAAGAAGTTCAACAGCAAGACGACGCTGAACACAGGTACGGCCGTGGGCAGAACGAGCGCCCAGATCGTATCGAGCAGGCCCAACTCTTTAACGGTAATGTACCAAGGAATCAGTCCGCCGTTGAACAGCATCGTGAGGAAGAACGCCCATGCGTACACGAGGCGAAATTTAAGGGCATGCGACTCTTTCGACAACGGGTAAGCGACCATAATCGTTAACAATAAGTTTAACGGCGTGCCGATCGCGATCCGTTTGAGCGACACTACCATGGATTGCCAAAACTCGGAGCGACTCGCCGCATACTCGTAAGACGCAAGCGTAAAATCGACCGGCCATAGCTTGACATATCCGGCCGACGCCGCGGCGCTCGAACTGAAGGACACGGCGATGATATGAATCAGCGGAAGGATGCATAACAATGAAACGAGAATCAGAAACGTCGTATTGACGACGGGGAAGCATTCGAACCGTCTTGGTCGCTCCACTCTTCCCTCTCCTCTCTAGAAAATTCGGTATTTCGCAAACTTGTAGGCGAAGAAATAAGAAGTCGAAATCAGGATCAACGAAACCACCGACTTAAAAAATCCGACCGCCGTCGCGACGCCGTACTGCGCGTCCAGCAAGCCGATCCGATAGACGAACGTATCCAAGATATCTCCGCTTTCGTATACTTGAGGGCTATATAGGTTGAACACTTGATCGAACCCTGCGTTCAACAGCTGCCCGAGGCTCAGCACCGAGAGCAGAACAATGACCATTCGCATGCCCGGAACCGTGATATGCCATATTTTATGCCAACGGTTCGCGCCGTCGATCGTAGCGGCTTCGTACAGCCCCGGGTCGATGCTTGTAATCGCCGCCAAATATACGATCGTCCCGTATCCGAAGTTTTTCCAAACGTCGGAGACGATGAGCGTACCCGGAAACCAATCGTTATCGCCGAGGAAAAAAACTTGCGGAAGACCGATCGCCGTCAGAAATCCGTTCACGATCCCGCCGGAAGGCGATAAAATGTCGATCAGAATGCCCCCGAGGACGACCCACGACAGAAAATACGGCAAATAAATCGTCGTTTGTACCGCTCGCTTCACGAACTCGTTCTTCAATTCGTTAAGCAGCACCGAGAATACGATCGGGACGATCAAGCCGAGAATCAGCTTCAGGCTTGCAATAAACAACGTGTTCCATAACACTTGCCCGAAGTTCGGCAAGTGCATGACGTACTCGAAATTGTCCCATCCGATCCATTTCTGATCCCCGAACAGTCCTTTGGCTGGAATAAACTTCTGAAACGCGATCATGATCCCGGCCATCGGAATGTACGAGAAGAGCACAATGAGCAGCAAGCCAGGCAAAATCATCACATGCAGCGGCAGCTCTCTCCTTATTTTCGTACCCACTCGAATCCCTCCGTCGCTAAGAAGTAAAGACAGCAGAGGAGGGAATCTTCATTCCGTCCTCTGCCCGCCGCCGTTATTTCGTCGCAGCGTACCATTCGTTCACTTCTTGCGTAATTTGGTCGCCGCCGAGCTGCTTCCAATCTTCGACGAATTTATCGAACGTTTCGATCGGTTCGCCGAGGATGATCTTCACGAACACTTCGTTTTGCAGCTTCTTGAGCGTCGCGTCTCGTTCGACCATCGTTGGCGTCGGGGCGCCGACGAACTTCTCCATCAGGAACTGATTATTCTTGTCATACTGGTCGACGACTCCCTCGGAGCCTTGTTCGCCGTAAATGCGTTCCCAGCCCCACAGCGCAAAGCCTTCCTCGGAACCCGATGCGAACATTTCCAACTTCTCTTGGATCGTCTTCGCCTCGCCCTTCAGCGTCGACGTATCGCCGGCTTTGCGAGCCGCGTCGATCGCGCGGAACGCTTCCACGTTCTTCTTGAGCGGATATGGCGTTACCGGAGACAACTGCCACACGCTCTCCGCTTCCGGCGGCGCGAAATATTTATTGAACTCCTCCGTCTCGCCCCAGTTTTTCTCAAGGTGCATGTTGAACAACTTAATAAGCGCTTCGGGATGTTCGGCGCCTTTCTTCACGGCCCAGAAACGAGTCGTGCTAAATTTAAGCGGCACCTTAGGCAGCTCTCCGGATTCCGAGACGATCGGGAACGCTTGCCATTGCGCGTTCGGATCGTTGTTTCGGTTCAGCTGGAGCGGCCAGATCGAGTTCCATTGTTCGCCGTATTCCATGCCGATCTTCCCGGCGGAAATTTGCTCCGATACTTTGCCTCCGTCCTTGATACCGAATTCCTGGTCGATTTCGCCGTTTTTGGCCATGTCTTGAAGCGCCTGCAGCGCCTTCCGTACTTCCGGCTGAATGCTGCCGTACACCAGGTTGCCGGATTCGTCCTCGACCCAGATGTTCGGGTAAGCATTGTAGCCGGCCATGAAGCCTTCCAGCCCCATCGCGCCGCCCCAAAGGTCTTTGGTCACCCCGAGTCCGAACGTATCCTTCTGCCCGTTGCCGTCCGGATCGTTCTCCGCGAACGCCTTCGAAATCGCCAGCACGTCGGACATCGTTTTCGGCGGCTGTAAGCCGAGCTTCTCGAGCCAATCCGTGCGAATCCAGAGGAACTGTGCCCGCTCGATCGAAGATTCGACCTGAGGAATCGCCATGAGCTTTCCGTCGAGCGTAACCGCGTCGAACGGACTGGAGCCTTCTTGCGTCAACACTTCTTTCGTCATCGGGGAGGCGTATTTCTCGTAGATGGCTCCCAATTCTTCGATCTGGTCGGAATCGGCCAGCTGTTTCAATTGTGTTGCGTTCACCGGAATGAAGTCCGGCAGATCGCCCGATGCCAACGTTACGTTGATTTTCTGCAAATATTGATCCGAAGTCGGACTGCCCTTCACGACCCAGTCGTATACGATCTTGATGCCGAGTTCTTCTTCATAGAGACGGGACCAACGATTATCCTCGAGCGTCTCGTCTTTCAATACGCCGAGTACGTTATTCTCTACAACGTCGCTAACGTCTCGAACGAACGACACTTCAATCGGAGGGTCGTATTTGCCGAAAGGCCCGTCGTTCGCGGCCGCCGCACCGGCGTCTCCGCTGCTGCTCTCGCCTTGGTTGTTCGCCGTCGGGCTTTGTTCCCCTGCCGTAGTTCCGCTCCCCCCCGAGCAGGCCGAGAGCACGACCGAAGTTAACAGCAGGACGGAAAGTCCGCGCATCAACTTCGTCCAAGTCAATGTGTTGTTCATCGTTCATCCCCCTTTTTTAGTTGCTTTCGCTTGATTACGCTTTCATTATGGAGCGTATAGACGGCACAAACAACGTACATATCTTTACTTCCTTACCCGATGTTTACGGAAATGAAAGCGCTGCACTTTTTGGAATGACGGTTCGATTCGCATGATGATAGCGTTTTATCGAACGAGTCTTGGATTTCACTTGAGAATGGAGATGCGTAAGATGAGAAAGCAAGGAATCCTTATCTTCCGTTTGATTCGCCAAATCCGCATTTTGTTCAGATGTGCTTTTAAAAACTCAAAGCTTTTGCATCAGGACTTCTTATATGCCAAGTGCTGATCGATCGGCAGTTTGATGATCATCCTCAGGCCCTCTAACCGCCGGATAACATGGCGTTCCGGCAAACAAGGCAATGCGGGCAAGAGCGAGAGCGCCTTTTCGCGCTTTTCCCGGTCTTGCCCGTTTTCCATGCCACTCTCCTTCGCAATCGCAAGAAGATGGGAAGTGACGCCTACATACTCACGGAAGGAGCGGATCCTTTCCTGCTCGAACCGGCAGAACGGCAGTAAAATTGAATATCCATTTATTGATGCTTAAGATAAAAGATAGCAAGCTGTGTTCGATCGCGAAACTGAAGTTTTTCAAGCAGTGTGGTTACATAATTTCGCACGGTACCTTCGCTCGACAAATACGGCCGCAGGAAGATTTTTCTCTATGGGATCGGCTTGTTTACTTTGTCTTCGCTAGGGGCGGGTCTCGCCCCCAATGCCGACATACTTATCGTGATGCGCGGAATTCAAGGGGGCGGCGCAGCCCTCATGGTTCCGCAAGTATTATCGGTCATTCAAGTGAACTTTCACGGAAAAACTCGAGGGGTCGCGCTTGGAGCATACGCCGCCGTCGGAGGGTTTGCGTCAACGATATCACAGCTGCTTGGCGGGTGGTTAATCACAGGGAATTTCCTCGATTTGGGCTGGCGAATGATTTACCTGATCAATCTGCCGATCGGCATTGCTGCGTTTGCGGTCGCCAGCTTCGCGGTGGATGAAAGCGCATCGGCGGAAGCCAAGGGCAAACGATTGGATACCGTCGGTACCATACTCGTTACTCTTGCTTTGCTTGCATTCAGCATTCCTTTAACATTTGGGAACGATTTGGGCTGGCCTGTCTGGTCGTTGACGAGCTTACTGCTCACTCCTGTGCTCATTTGGTACTTTGTACGTTATGAACAAAAAATAACGACACATCCCTTAACCTCTCCGTTGGTCAAATTGTCGCTTTTTAAGCAAAGGTCATTTTCGCTAGGGAATTTACTGGTGCTGCTATTTTACAGCGGCAACGCCGCTCTCTTCCTCGCCTTGCCGTTGCTGCTGCAAAACGGGCTCGGCGTAACGGCCTTTGAATCGGGGGTCATCTTCACTCCCCTTGCGCTAGGATTTGCGTTCATGTCGCTGACAGGCGGAAGATTGGCTGAGAAATACGGAAGGAAGACGCTTACGGCCGGCGTTCTTTTGCTGGGGTTGAGTTATCTGTTGTTCATTGCCCCCGGAACTTTCCTCGATCAAGCTATGTCGGGGTATGAACTGATGCCCGCTTCATTGCTGGCCGGATTGGCTATGGGTCTTCTTTCTGCTCCGATCAACTATGTCGCTCTTCGGCACGTTCAAGAGGAAGAAGCAGGGTCCGCATCCGGCATCTTATCCGCCAATTTGGAGATCGCTTATGCTATTGGAACGGTGTTGGCTGGAATGATCTTCCACAGAGTCTCCTCCGGCACCCTCTTCACGTCGTCGGCTTTCCTGGGCGCCTTCAATAATACGATCGCGCTTAACGGCTTGTACGCTGTACTGATGCTTGCCGTCCTTCGGCAGCTCCGTAAGATGTCGTAATCCGAACCTTTGTTCTGGAATCAAAACGAAAGAACAAATGACTTTTATAAATTATGGGGTCTATGAGCATGGGAGAAAATTAAAAATAATATCCGTCTCGATGAAGAGGAGCGACGAGCGACTTCAAGGATGGCCGAAATTTTGATCCAGTTTAAGGGGGCGCGAAAATATGTTATCTGCATGCCCCTCCACAATTTCAACGCATTCAGTTGTTCGTCTGGCGAATCCATGCCGGCTGCTGCATTAGTAATGAGACAGCCCTATAATAAACTTTCATATCGACAAAGATCCCACCCGATGCCGGGAGGGATCTTCGTCGTTGTATGCAAAACTTACTGCACCTGTAATTGCGCTTCATTAAACAATAGGTCGAAAGATTTTGTTTCTCTTAGTTGAAGACTCCATTCCTTCATCCTGTATCGAAAGGCAGGAGGCAAACCCCTTAGCCGTACATTATTCAATACTTTTTAACGATTCAATCATATTGATTTTGGTTACTTTCCTCCGAAGCAATAAGTTTGAGAAAATGGTGAGCCCGAATGCAAGAATAACAGCTATCAGCATGACCAACGGACTTAATCGATCCGGGATTTGCTGATGAGAGCTTGACAATGCCTCGACCACCAGGTCATACATATAGCCGCTGACCGGTAACGCTACAAGTACGGCAAAGGCGGTGAGTATGATGTTTTCAAAGAAGATCAGACGGTTTATTTTATGCTTGGGATAGCCTAACACCTTCAGTGTCGCCAGCTCACGGTTTCTTTCATAAATGTTTATGGACGATATCGTATAGATCGCGCCAAAGGAAAGAACGACGGCGCTAATGATAAACATGATAAAAAGAAAACTGTTTTGCCTCAATATATATTGAGCCGATTCCTTTAAATCGTTGTTATCGGCGATTGTATCTACCCGTTCATCTTGTTCGAAGAAATGACGAACGCTTGCAAGGTTTGCAACGCTGCCCGCCTCCACTAGAAGCGAAGTTGGATTGTAGTCGATGCCCAAGCTCTCCAGATACGTTTTCGTGCCATAAAACGACGGATTCGAATACTGGTTGGTTATTTCTAAAACCCTCATATTGACCGTTTTGTTAGCGAATTCTAACCCGGCGAACTTGATTTGAATGATATCCCCTTCCGCAATCTTATATTTGTCGGCATACGATTTGGGTACCAGCACACCATTGTCTTCCAAAGCGACCCGATTGTCGTTTTCGTCGAAGAAAGCAATGAGATTGTTTTCTTTCTCTGTTACAACTAACGTCGCATTTTCGTTTTCGTCACCCTTGATGAATTCCACGGGAAAGACGGATAAATCGTAACTGCTTATAATGCCGGCAGGCAGTTTTAAGGCACCCGGAATTGTTCCGCTCGTATAATCGACTCTTATATCGTAGGTATACACCTCTTCAATCTGGTCAGCTACCTTTTGTAAGGACGTTTGAGTGCCAAAAGCCGTGATCAACAACACCGTGCTCACCACAACGCCAACGGAGCTCGCTAACGCTTTTTGTTTATTTAGAAATATATTTCTTAAAATGAGTTTATAGCTGTAGGGAATACGATTCCAGATCCCTGGAAGTTGCTCGATGAGCAGCTTCTTCATCTTCTTGGTCGGCTTAGGACGCATCGCCTGAGCTGCGCGTTCTCGAAGTATCGCTATACTGCTCAAGTAACAAGCCAGAATACCGAAAGCACTCGAGAACAGAATGGGTGGAATGACAGAGAATAAGGATAAGGAGAAAGTAATGTCAGGCAGCGAATAAGATCTTGCATTCGACGCCTTAACGAATGGAATAAATACATTTGCGGCAATGACACAACCTAGAATGGAGCCTGCAATGCCTACGAGCACCGGGTATCCCATGTAATGAAGCATGATGTTCCTGTTTTTGATACCAAGCGCCTTCATGATGCCTACTTGATTTCTTTGAGAATCAATCATCCGCGACATGGTAAGGAATAGTATAATCGCTTCGATGATAAAGAGAAGCAGCGGGATCACCCTGCTCATCAACCTGTTATTATAGATCGTTTGCTGCAGCTGGGAATAATTGAATGTACGTTCTTTGCTAATTTGGTCGACATAAGCGAGCTTCTTGGATTGCGCTTCGATAGTTTGACCCAATTGGTCGATCTGGAAGCCTTCTTCGGCATCGATCAAAATTTCATTATAGTAAAAGCCGCCTGCGATGCGAGGTATGCCCGCTTCAGCCACATACGCGAATCCGGAGCTTTTATGGTCTTGGGTTTCGTTCTTTTTGGCATATTCCACATTTTCCCCCAAGCCGCTAACGGTGAACGTCACATTTCGGTCATTCACGTTTATTATCGTTCGATCGCCGACTTGATACTGATGCTCTTTGGCATAATGGGAATCTAACAAGATTTCATCCTTTCGTGACGGAAGACTGCCCTCTATCACCGTAGGCGTATTGATTTGATTGTTTTCAGGGATCGAATGGATTTTTAAGCTGGCTTTCGTATCTTCAAAAGCTTGCGTCGCATCAAAGGTGTACCGTCCTTCGATTTTGTCAATACCTTCGATTTCGCTTAATCCCGCCACGTCCTGCTTCGAAATTCGGCTGTAATAGACATTCAAGTCGCTTAAATTATGCTCTTTAAAGTAAACCTTCGAATAGGCGCTGAGATTATCGCTTAACGTGACAAGCCCCGCATAGAAAAAAGCGCCCACTGCAATAACGAGCACAAAGGCGATAAATTGCCCGATCGATTGCTTGATATCCCTCAACAATTTTATAAATAATTTCATGATCACCACTCGATCCCTTCCACACTTTGTTTGTTCTGATTCATCGTAACGCTTTCGATCTTTCCGCTTTTCACCTTAATGATTTTATCCGCCATAGGAGCAATCGCAGAGTTATGTGTAACCAGCACAACGCACTTCTTCGTTTCCTTGTTCAAATCTTGAAGCAGCTTTAAGACGGTCTTCCCTGTAACGTAATCCAAAGCCCCGGTCGGTTCATCGCATAATAAAAGCAACGGGTTTTTGGCAACGGCTCTTGCGATCGCAACGCGCTGCTGTTCTCCTCCGGAGAGCTGGGAAGGAAAATTCCTGATCCGGTTCTTTAACCCAACCTTATATAAAATATCTCTGGCATCCAGATGGTTTGTACATACTTCAGCGGCAAACTCAACATTTTCCAGCGCATTTAAATTTGGAATTAAATTATAGAATTGAAACACAAAGCCAACCTTTTCACCGCGATATTCGGTTAATTTTTTTTCGTTGAGCCTTGTGATGTCTTGACCGCCCACAAACACTTGGCCTGAAGTCGCCTTATCCATGCCTCCAATAATATTGAGAATCGTACTTTTACCTGCACCGCTAGCGCCAAGAACAACGACGAATTCTCCTTCCGATATGGAAAAATCAACGCCGTCAAGCGCCTTGATCGGCACTTCTCCCACTCTGTATTCCTTTGTTACTTTTTTGAATTCGATGAGCTTGTTCACATGCTCCACTCCTCATAAGTTTTTTCAAATAAGATTCTTCACAAAAATATCTATTAATTGGTAATTCAATTGTATAGACTCGGAACCTGGGGCACATCCACCTCCAGCATTTCCTTTTACTGGACCAAAGTCGGGTTAAAGCAAAAAGCACCCCCGGATCCCGTTAGGGAAGGAAGTGCTGTTCAAGAAATAAACCCTATAAGATGGTATGGGCTTCGCCCCTTTAACACAAAAGCCGACCCTGATTAAGGATCGGCTTTTGTGTAATGGAGCCAAGGTCGCCCTGGTAATAAACACGAATTTCCAAATTCGGAAACTCTCACTGTGGCGGCTCACTTCCGTCTTGTTATTAATTCATTCTTTGTGCCTCGTATGATGAGAGCGACATAGATTACAATGGCAACAGAATCGATTAACGTATCCATAAGTGCCGAAACATCATGAAATGCCGTTACGCCAACAATGACCATCAGCCGGATAATTAGAATCGACACGATCATCCGTGCGGCAAATCGGATTTTTGATTGATCGCTTTGCAAAGACATGAATAGGAATGCGAATCCGAAGACCAGGTTTTCCGACGTGATGATATGCCAGACGTACGTGAATACAATTCGGGTATCCATGGATTGCGAATTGCTTTCGAGGGTCGCCAGCAAGCCAGTTTGCCCGTTCCATGCGTGCGTGGCGGCAAATAGAAGCGCAAGAAGCCCTGCAATCAGATAATAATAATTCCTAACCCTTAAGTTCATTACACCCCTCCTCGCATATTCCCGGTTTAATCATTCGGATTTCCCGGTAAGTGTCGCGAACGATCTCTGCCAACCTTCGGTCACTTTCATGATTAAAGTCCCTTAGCGTTTCGGTTGCTGCGCTCAGCAGCCGGCTGACCTTTTCCAAATGGGCAATCTTCTTACGCGTTTCCGCATTCTTGGCATCGAGGAACGCCGCAACCTCTTCGCAGTATGCGGGGGATATATTTTCCATCCTGTGGAAACCAAACTTTCCCCTGATTTCATCTAAAGAAAAGTCGGCATACTGCATGATTTGAATATTCATCAAGTCGATGAGGTCGTCCTTCGAATACATTCGGTACCGATTGTCTTCCCTGGACGGCGATACAATACCGATCCGATCGTAGTACCGAAGAGTATCCTTCGATATCCCAAGCATCCGCGAAACCTCTTGTATAGAATATAAGTTTTTCATGAGTTCAAAATATCATTTGAGTTCACTCCAATGTCAAGTAAAAAAATGCCGCCACGAATATGGCGGCATTTTTTTATCGTATGGAGCCGAGGGGAATGTCCGAATCTCGATTGAACGGCTGACGAAGCTTACTCGGCGAGGACTTTTAGCGGCTCAACGTATACCTTTAAAAACATGAGTTACTAATTGCTCTACATAGTTTTTATCAATCGGATCCCCCGTAACAAGTAAGCGGTAGAAAATCGGACCGTAAATGAGATCCGTGCATAAAGCGATATCGAGATTGTTCTCCAGCTCTCCACGCTGAAGCCCCCGATTCATAATATTACGTACCTCAAGCCGGCGAGGCTGAACATAGCGGACCCGAAATGCCTCGGCCAATGCAGAATCAACCTGCCCCTCTCCTATAATCTCCAGAAGAATGGACCCCTCACGGCTTATCATAAACAGGGCCATATTCGTAGCATGTTCCAGAATATCTTGAAACACCGAACCTGTATCCGGCACAGGCAATCTTGCAGCCGCAGCAGATAGAAAACCGTCCATCACCACTGCAGCCTTGTTTGGCCACCATTTATAGATCGTAGCTTTGCTTACCTGGGCACGCTCAGCGATTTTCTCTACCGTAACAGCTCCAAAGCCGCTTTCCAACAATAATTCGTAAGAAGCGGAAAGGATGGAGCTTTGGGTTTCCATATTGCGCGGACGCCCTCTTTTTCCCTGCACATGAATCCTCCTTTGTCAAAATCCGCTTACTCCAAATAAACGATACGTTTAGTATACAAAATAAATCATTTGATAAAAAGTCTATTTACAAAACGATACGTACAGTATATTATTTCTAATAAGATTTACGAAACTGAACGTTTAGTTTTTATTTGGAGGAGGATATTTATGGTTAGTGAACAAGGTAAACAAGACAACCGTATATCAAGTTGGATGATGTTTCTGTTGGCAGCCGCGTGCGGACTTATCGCTGCCAATCTTTATTATGCTCAGCCCCTTGTAGGACCTATCCGCATTGCAACTGGCCTCACTGCCGCAACGGCGGGATTCATTGTTACAGTGACCCAAATCGGTTATGTAGCCGGGCTGCTGTTCATCGTACCGCTAAGCGACGTCATTGAAAACCGGCGTCTCACGGTTATCATGCTTATAGTTGCGGCTGGCGCACTGTTAACTGCCGGATTCGCACCCAATGCACCGTTGTTCCTTATCGCATCTTTATTCATTGGCATTGCATCGGTAGCAGCCCAGATTCTGGTCCCATTCGCAGCCTATTTAGCGTCCGAAGATCAGCGCGGCCGCGTAGTCGGCAATGTTATGAGCGGCCTCCTGCTCGGTATTATGTTCGCCCGGCCGTTGGCAAGCTTCGTAACCAGTTTTTGGGGTTGGAGAGCTATATTTATTTTGTCTGCAATCGTTATTTCTTTATTGACCGCCCTGCTATCATTTGCACTTCCGGTTCGTAAGCCATTTCCACCAGTACGCTACGAACAATTAATTCTTTCTTTAGGCGCTATTTTGCGACAAACTCCCTCGTTACGGCGTCGCGCTCTGTATCAAGCTTGTTTGTTTGGTGCTTTCAGTTTATTTTGGACTGTTGTTCCTTTACATTTAGCGGATCGTTTCGGAATGTCCCAAATAGGTATTGCATGGTTTGCGCTAGTTGGTGTAAGTGGGGCGATAGCTGCACCGATTGCCGGAAGATTAGCGGATAAAGGCTGGAGTAAAGGGTTAACGGGAATAGCCATGATTGTAGCCGTATTGTCTTTTTTGCTCATCCATCTGTTCCAAGGTTCTTCAACGTTTGCTCTGATTCTTCTCTTTATTTCCGCCATTACGCTTGACATGGCCGTATCGGGGAATCTTGTGATTAGTCAACGTACGATTTATTCATTGGGAAGTGAAGCGAGAGGACGCCTGAATGGACTTTTCATGGCCATATTCTTCGTAGGCGGAGCCATCGGTTCATCTTTGGGAGGCTGGTCTTATACCCAGGGAGGCTGGGGCCTCACATCTCTTATTGGAACGATCTTGCCGCTCTTGGCATTGGGTTACTTTCTCACCGAAAAAAGAACAACTGAACGGATTGAACATACAAGTCAGGGTAGTTGAATTAGATCCTAGGGGGATGTCCGAATCTCGATTGAATGGCTGACGAAGCTTACTCGGCGAGGACTTTTAGCGGTAGATTCAGACGCCGTGCTCGTCCGCTGAAGCATATTCGAAGAAGCTTACCCATTCGCTCCCTGCGCGCGGACTGAACCCCGGGGATATCGAAATTTTGATTTAAATATGCATGGATGTAATCTCGATGATGCAGAGCCTAGTCGTAAATTTCGATGCCGTGCTCCTTCGCTGTCGCTCCGTCCGCGCGGTCCGCCCCCTGGGCAATCCATAACATAAAAAATGCCACCACGAATGCGGTGACATTTTTTATGTTATGGAGCCAAGGGGGATCGAACCCCTGACCTCATCGCTGCCAGTGTGGTATGCACGGTATCCTGGTATGAACCGAAGTATCCGAAAGCCTACTCCAATGCGGGTTTTCGGACTTCGGTTTGTTTTTCCATATCCTTGAATTTCCGTTAATAATCTAGGGTTCGTGAGCATGAATGTGATCACAGAAATGACTATGCCAGTTTGGTATCATTTGGACTATCATCAATATTCGGTTCAACTTGTTTTGGAATAGGAGGGTGTTCATAGAACTGCTCAATAGGAGGCCGTTGTTTAATGAGTCCATCTATTTTATCTTCAATTCTGTCCATTTGCTGATTTGTTTGATGATCACTAATCAATGTGTATAAAATCATTATAATTTCAATCCATCTGAAGACTACTTCCCAGTACTTATCAGTTTCAACTTCATTTTCGTTGATGATTTCCGAAACATCGGTAGGACGCGGTGCAACTGTTATTCTCGATGGCAAATCAGCATTCCCGTACTTCGTTATGTGCTCATCTAGCAACCTTAATAATTCTTTGTGAAAATCAAAATTAAGGGTGTTGCCAGCAAACAATAATGGTCCCGCAACTAATTGCGCCGAAAGCTTTGGTGCGATCTTGGAGATATTAGGATATTCACTTTCTATATGTTTGGCAAGCCGTTCCTGCGCTTCACTAAGCTTAACGACCGCCTCCATAAATCCTTCAGGCATCTTAATGTTCAACCTTAGCTTACTCATTTTTTGTTCAAGTTCTCGAATAGACTGATTAATATCTTCTACTGGTTTGTTCGAATCAATAGCGCTTTTCAATATAATTCGCAGGTCTTGTGTCATGTATCCGTCTCCTTCGGAAATTTCTTTACCTGGATATGCCTCTCAATGCTTTGTATAACTCCTTCAAAGTCTTCCTTTACTTCATGATCCCATATCCTGATTACTGACCAGCCTTTTTGTTCATAGTAGATGGATACCTTTTGATCCCTGGCACGGTTCCGTTCTATCTTATTAAACCAGTAATCATAATTACTTTTAGGTATTCGGTAATGCAACTCACAACCGTGCCAAAAGCATGAATCCAAGAAGATAACTATTTTGTACTTCTTAATCGCAATATCTGGTTTTCCGAATAAACCTTTCACATTCTTTCTAAACCGATAGCCGCGCCGCCATAACTCCTTTGAAACACGATCCTCTAACTGAGTGCCTTTTGATCGGATTGCACTCATGTTCTTACTTCTCACTTCTTTAGAAATCCTATCTGCCAACGTCATCACCCGTCCCATTAAAGGTAACGCAGGCATCAGAGATGTCAGCATGGACATACCAATGGCTACTTTCAAATTTTATCCAATAAACTGGACATAATACCGTTGATGAAGCTCAGAATCAGAATTGAAATGAGGGACTGTACCCTCAATAGTTCTTCTCCAGATTGCGTCATATTCAGCAGCCGTAGCGAATCTGAATGTCATTACAGTACCCTGTTTAGTAATGAAGACAATCCTGTCATCGCTCGCTTCAACTATGTTACCTTCAAACATTCTGCCTCGATTAGTATCAAAAAACGCGATACTATCTGAATGCCCGTTTCGGCTTATGTTCACTCCAATAGCCAACAATGAATTTCGCTGATCATCAAGATCGACAAAATACAGTGTCGTTCAGTCATATTTCTGCTCCGTTGCCACCTCTCCGCATTTCTCGCATTCAACAGTACAATTCCGCTCATACTCAACCTTCCCATTCCCAGTTAATCCAACTGGATACTGTTCAACATCCTTAACTATCATGACTCCGCCACAAGAGCAAATAAACATGAACTTCACCTCTTCGAAATATCAAATTCATTGCCTATTCAAATATAGACCCCAATGAAGGGGTCTACAAATCAATTACAACTGCCGCTTTATCGCCGCGACAAAAAGGTCCTTGCTTGGCGGCGTTTCATACACTACAGCGTTCATCAAAACGCTATGTTCGGTTCCGACTACTTCCTTCAGCTTCAATCGATAATAGCCCTCTTCATCAGTTTCCGTTGGATCAAGAGTATATGACATAAACACAATACTGGTGTTTTCATCTTTTGGGTTAGTCGCGGCAAATCTGACGCGTTCACGGATGCTCTCAAATAGAACATCTTGAATAACAGCAACTATTTTCTTTCTCCAGGTAGAGTGGAAGTAGCCCTTCTTAATGAGCTGGGTAAGATACCGTTTATGAACGTTTGCTGTATTAAAGTTATATTTTGGACTTCTAATTAAGTCCGTTTGACTCAAATGGCTTGTGTATACATCAGAAACCGTTCCAGTAATATCGATGGCTTGAAGTTCGACTGATACAAAGTTGTCCAATGCAGGTAGATTGGAGGTATCACAGACAACCATATCCACGTTACCAATCTTACCCATTTTTATCTCACGTACTGCATTAATCTTATTACGTTCATACGGCCCAACCCATACATGTTCTAGGATATCCCCAACTATGTCTGCAGTATAGAATCGCTTAGGGCATACGATTACTGGACGGTCTTTTCTGCGGTTTTCTCTTGCACCAGTATACTTCCAAATAGAACAAACAGGAAAGGGATCATTAGTTCCATGACCCCTCTTTGAACAACGATCACTTGTATATGGACATATGTAACCCGCATTCACAGGCTCATGCATCTCTTCTGATGGACATCCTAATATCTCAAGAAAAATATCAGTGGACTTCAACCACTTTCGCCTCCAAAGTGTCTGCGCATTCGATCATCACTTGTATAACTTCTTCTCCAACAGCCTTTGCAAGTAATGGAGGAACAGCATTGCCGACTTGTTTATATTGTTCTACTTTAGGTCCTAAAAATCTGAAACGGTCGGGGAATGATTGAAATCTTGCCGCCTCCCTAACAGAAATAACTCGATCTTGTGTTGGATGGAAGTAAGCTCCCCAATGCGGATCGCATTTGGTCAATATTGTGCTGCTCATACCCTTGAGATGTAACCTTCCATATCTTTTGGTGTGGTCAGATCGTTTTGCCTTTTGCATACCAGCTGGTAACAATTCAACAGGAATATCGCGCCAACTTCCGCCTTGTTGAATATGCGCCAACCTTCTAAGATTAATCTCTGTCAAGTTTGGCGAGATATGGTTTAATACCTTATCCGATCCGACTCTCATATACTTCTGATAATCGAAGTTCGGTTCGGTTGTATACTCCATTTCTTCCACGCCATGGTTCACACCAATTGCAGGAAGGTCCATAATAGCTTGTTCGACATTTACAAATGGCTTATTATTACCGTCGTGCCTTGGTTCTGGGAAGCGAACGGGCAATCCCAATCTGTTACCAATAAAAATAATCCTTCTGCGCTCCTGTGGAACGCCGAACTCTTCTGCTTTGAGCGTTTTACTTTCAACATGGTATCCGAGTTCGCCTAGTGATCTAATGATTTCCTTAATTGCCAATCCGCCTTCAACCGAAGTCATTCCTGTGACATTCTCCATGATAATCCATTGAGGATTCAGGCCTTCAACTATTCTGATGTATTCTCTGAACAGACCTGACCGTTCGTCATGCATTCCTCTTTGATGGTTGTAGACACTAAATGCCTGACATGGCGGGCCGCCAGCAAGACAAAAGAGCTCGCCCCTCTTTAATCCAATCTTATTAAGAATGTCAGAAGCACTAATCTCCTGTATGGGTCCATCTAAGAATACGGATTCAGGATGATTGTGTTTGTAGGTAATCGCCGCATGATTATCAAAGTCATTCGCTGCAAGCACATTGAAGCCAGCTTGTCTTAAGCCTTCCGACAGCCCCCCCGCGCCCGCGAATAGGTCCACACAAGTGTAATTCATATTCGTACCCCTTCCTATCAATAAGACTAATTCGACAAAAACACTCAAAGTCCTTCAATGTTCCGATAATCTCATTATAGCAAACGTACGTTCTTATGTTAAGCCTTCTGATAATGAAAAACCGCAGAGGTTGAAATCTGCGGAAGGCTTTTGGTTCATTCAGAGTGCCTTTGTATGCTTACATCTCGGATATGAAGTACATCCCCAAAACTCCGTACCTTGTCTATTCTTCCGTTTAACCATCGAAGCTCCGCATTTACAGGCAACAGATGATGCAGCGGCTACTTCTTTACGAGACTGTGAAATCTGAGACCTAGATGCTGATTCAGTTACCATCTCAGTAGGCCGCTGTTTCTTGCTAGGCTGCCACTTGCTCCACGCCTTTAGCTTCAGCTCAATAAGTCCTCCATGCCAATACTCCACCCTGAATTGCTCAGCTTCCTTCTTAGCTGGAGCAGTTAAGTCTGATGTCGTTATAAGCATGGAAAGGATACAATCATGGTTTCTCTTCGCAGCGACCAGTTCTCGCACTGTCTGAACTGCTACCATATTATGATCGGCATAGCATTTGGCTTGTACAGCAGTTTTCTCGCCGCGTTTATCAATAATGACCAAATCAACACCGCCATCGTTACCGCCAATCCCAACTTCATTAACGACATAACCTTGATCACGGAAGTATAAGGCAAGTAACCGTTCAAACTCGGCACCTGACAGATCACTTAATCTGCTGGATAAAATGATTTCATCTGATCGGCATTCTTTTGAGGATCGTCTTTGTTGTGCCAGTCCTGATTTCCTTGCAGCTGGTTTTCTGGTCTTCTTACGCCTTTTCCTTGTCCAAATTGCTCCAATGATATCTGCAATGATTATAGAGCCTATCAAGATTCCAAAGAAGAATCCCCAGTGTAGGCCTGGGATATTGAAATACAAAGCAAGTCCGCCGATAATAAATAATCCCCGTAGAATATATGCAAGTTGCCTTCCCTCAGCGTAGTAAGTTCTAGCCATTTTGTGACTCCTTGCTCTCGGACTCATCGAAGATAGCATCCAACGCGCACCAAGAGTTAAAATATTCTGAACGAGTGCCTTCCTTATAGTGTACTACGCCAGTCATCTTTCCATTGAAACTGCTAAGCGGACAGCGGCAAAACAATTCTCTTCATGGTTGTATCCAACAATGATATCGACTTCTGTACTAGAATACAGCTTTTTCTCGCCATTCACTGGATTCAGGGAGTATGCTTCAAGCACGTAAACAGGGTATGGAATAGCAGAATCCTTATATGCTGAATCTCTTTTCAGGCTCTTCACTTGGATTTTAACAAACTTACCATGCTTCTCAGCAATCAGATCATAACGACTTGCTCCAGAGAGCGGGCGACTAACCGTATAACCAAGCAACATCAATCGTCCTGCGATCATTACTTCTCGTGCGTCTGCTAACTTTTGGTGACCTATCTCATTCAAATGAGTTACCCCCTGATTATGTAATTAGAAATGTAAGATATCCTCGTGCCACCTGCACTTCCTTGTAAGAAACATTAAGCTGCTCAGCTTGCTTGTAGTAGTCATTCACAATGTCTGGCTGCTCCTTTAGGAGCGTCATCAACTTGTACAGCAATCCGATTGGACTATGGTTAAGTAAATCTGTCTTAAGTACAATATAAGCATTTCTTGGTCCAGCTTTCGAAATAGCACCGAACTTTGTCAGGTTCTTAAAACGCTTTGCCACAGCAGTTTGAGATATGCCTAACATTTTGGCAATTTCGGTTTGTGATATTCGGCTTACACCGACAGTATCCTTGCAAGAGGATAATATGTTAATGACGGAAATGTAAGCATCTAATAGACATTGAGCATTTTCCTTTTGCTTATCTATACTAGCCAACACTGAACTCCACATCCTTATGAAAAAAGTTCAAGGACGAAACTGATATACGTGTCTATCGATCATGGGTAAACTGCCACTATCAATTCCAACTTTCATTCCAGTATTCGACATAAACGCAAATATATCCCAGATTGTAGAGAAACCCACGTTTTTTTAAACGTCGGGTTTCTCTTTTTCTTTTTGATCCTCTGTTGGAAGGGTGTAGACGGAGATAACTCCCCTTACGCCCTCCTTTCAAGATGGAGGGCGATCTTCTTCATGTTCTGCACAGCAGCGGTCATCAACGCTTGTTCCATCACGTTGTTCAACCCCCGCAAACGGCAATAGCGAAACCCATGGAGCTGTTTAGCGTCCGCGAAGCTTCGCTCAATCGTTTCTTTTCGTTTGCGGTATAGCCTTTTGCCTGACTTGCTTAGGCGATTTAACCGAACTTGTTCTTTGCTGTCCTCCCAGATGTGCCGGGTCACAATCTTCCGCGTATTGCGGGAACGTGTACATTGTTCCAGTGCAGGACAATTTGCGCATTGCTTCGGATCAGAAGCGTACTGACGGTATCCGTTCCGATCTGTTGTCCGGTAAATCAGCTCTTGCTTTTGTGGACAAATATACACATTTCGCTCGGCATCATAGGTGAACTTCCATTTTGCATACAAGCCTTGCGTGGGATGAAACCTACGGTGTGCAATGACACCAAAGATCTTGCGTTCTTCAAGCCCTTTACAAATCGGTGTTGTCATGTAGCCGGAATCTAGAGCAACTGCTTCAACTTTAAAACCAAACCGTTTACGCTGGCGATCTAACCGAGAGAGATATGGAACGGAATCATGAACATTTCCGGCGGTTACGAAAACATCGGTAATGAGGTTGTACTTCACATCGACGGTACGGTGGTCTAGATAAAAGAAGCCCTCGGGATTGCCTTCTCGAAACATATATCCGCTGTCTGGGTCGGTTGTACTGACCTTCACTTCTTTGTCTTCGTTCACCTCCTCTCGTGGCTTTAACGCTTTTTTCCTTGTGCTTGTCGATCAGCTTCAATCGCAGCATTCAGTTCATCTAGATAGTCGCGTGTGTTCTGCTGAACCTGTTCTTTTGTATATTTGTGCTTATTAGCATTGGCTTTGATATGTGTAGAATCCGAAATGAGTACACGCCCGCCAACCATACGATGCGAGATCGCTTGCAGTACAATCTCATCGAAGATGTCTTGAAAGACCGAAGTATCTTTGAATCGAGTCCGGCGGTTCCAACTGATCGTGGTATGATCCGGAACGCGATCGGTGAGTCCAAGTCCCAAAAACCAGCGATATGCGATGTTGGTTTGAATTTCACGTTCTAACTGGCGCTCTGAACGAATGCCGTAGAAATAGCCCAGAAAAATCATTTTGAAGAGGACGAGAGGATCGATAGCTGGGCGCCCATTATCTTGACAGTATAGATGGCGGACCTTCTCATCGATGAAGGAAAAGTCGATATACTTATCGATCTTACGAAGCATATGATCCGCGGGTACAAGATCTTCGATGGTAACAAATTCGTAATTTTGTTGTTTATCTCGATTAGAGCGCAGCATAGACGACACCTACCGTTCGTATTTGTTAATACTATTATACTATATTAACGCGGTGTCGCGTTAAATTATTTGAACCTAAAGAAGGCTGTCGAGACTTTCTCGACAGCCTGCCACCACGAAAGTGGTGACATTTTTTTATGTTACGGAGCCAAGGGGGATGTCCGAATCTCGATCAAATAACTGACGAAGCTTACTCGACGAGGACTTTTAGCGGTAGATTCAGACGCCGTGCTCCTCCGTGAAGCGAATTCAGTGAAGTTTTTTCGTCCACTCCGTCCGCGCGGGCGAACCACAATTCGGGAGTTCTCTCCCCTAGGCAATCCATACAAAAAACGCCACCGCGTAATGCGGTGACGTTTCTTTTTGTATGGAGCCAAGGGGGATCGAACCCCTGACCTCATCGCTGCCAGCGATGCGCTCTCCCAGCTGAGCTATGGCCCCGTATAATGTTAACGACAAGGAATAATATACTATATCCTGCGATGAAATACAAGCTTTTTTTGCGAATTTTATTCCGATTTATCATGTATTTGCTTCGGTACGCATAGGTATGCAGCCGAATCACCACTCCGCCATCGACAGACTGCGGCTTTGACGGGGAGGCAGCTTGGCCCCGCCCGTTATTCATCCCAGCCGCGAGGCACAGCCTTAGGCCGTTTCTTCCTGCGCAGCAGCTTCTTCAGCCTCGGCTCCTCCTTCTTTTCCTCCAAAATCCGTTTAATTCCGTGCATCAGCAGCTTGGATCTCATATCGTTGTTGTGGCTGATTTTACGCATCTCCGAGAAAAAGTTGTTGTCCAATTCGTTTCCCTTCCTTAAATCGAGTAATCCGTTTGAAATGATCCGGTATATCTGATACAATAAATTATATAACGAACATATGTTCCAGTCAAAAGAAAAAATAATTCTTTGCTTCCCGAACGAACCCGGAGCAAAGAATTAAGAAGATCTTTATTTGTCGCCGGCCGGCGGCTCCTTGGACAACAGGCTGCTCAGTTCCTTCATGAACATGTCGATGTCCTTGAATTGACGGTAGACCGAAGCGAAGCGTACATAGGCGACTTCGTCTACAGGATACAATTGGCCCATGACGATTTCGCCGATATAACGGCTTTCCACCTCCGCGATCGCCGTCGTGCGAAGCTCTTTCTCGACTTCGGAGACAATGACCTCAAGGCGCTCGACGGAGACCGGACGCTTTTCGCATGCCCGAATTAAGCCCCTCAATATTTTATCCCGGCTGAATTCCTCGCGGCTTCCGTCCTTCTTGATGACGATAAGCGGCGTTTCCTCTACCATCTCGAACGTGGTGAAGCGCCTGCTGCACAGTTCGCATTCGCGGCGGCGGCGAATCGATTTGTTTTCGTTGGCCGGCCGGGAATCCAATACTTTCGTCCCGGAATGATCGCAATATGGACATTTCACGCTAATTCACCCTCCTTATAATTTCCGTATTTCACGCTTCTTAAATTTTCCAATAGCTACCTGTAATGAAGTTTCGTATTTCGCACATAATACAGATACCAACCGCAAGGAGGTGAACAACAATGGCACAAAACAACAACCGCAGCAGCAACCAGCTGGTTGTACCGCAAGCGAATGCAGCTCTTGATCAATTGAAATACGAAGTTGCACAAGAGCTTGGTATCACGTTGTCGCAAGATGGTTACTACGGCAACCTTCTTACGAAAGAGGCCGGTACAATCGGGGGTAACATTACCCGCCGCTTAGTGCAAATCGCTGAGCAATCCCTTGCTGGTCAATTCAAATAACTAATCGCTATTCCATTTGCTTAAAATTCAATATGAACTTTCCGCATGCAAGCGGGAGTTTATACGCCAATAAGAATGAAGTTTTCCCATACGCGGAAAAAACCATTCTTAAGCGGCAACAGAAGCCTTGGCAGGCCCGTCCTTACGGCGGGCTTGTCAAGGCTGAATTTGCGTTTTGCGATAAATGATTTACACTTTATTATAATGGATTTCCATGGACCCGGTAAAGCAAAAACCGCGTTCAACGCGGTTTCGCCGCAAATAGCGGGCACCCTTCCAGCCGAAAGGGTGCCCGTATGCGATCAGGATTGTGTGGGATCATTATTGAAACTCCGGATACAAATCCTTGTATTTATCATAATAATAAAGGACGCGCTGGACATAATGGCGCGTTTCGCCGAACGGAATCCGGTCTGCCGTCTTCAGCTCGCCGTTCCATTGGCCCGACTCCAGCCATTTCTTTACGTTACCGGGGCCGGCATTGTATGCGGCGACTGCCGCTATGCTGTTTTCATCAAATTGCTTATGCAAAGATTTCAAATACCAGCTGCCTACCTCGATGCTGACATCCGCCCGCTTCAGCAGCGCTTCTTCGGTTACGTTCCGAAACCCTGCCTGCTCGGAAACCCACTTGGCCGTATCGGGCATAATTTGCATAAGGCCAAGCGCCCCTTTGCTCGACACTTTGCCCAGCGAATAATTGGTCTCCGTCCTTATGATCGCGGCGACAAGCTGCGGCTCAAGGTCGTACGCCTCCGAGCTTGCGCGAATATCGTCCATATATTTGATCGGATACATCCATCTTCCCATTTGATCCGAGCTTAAAAACAAAAAAGCGATAAAACCGATAACCAGCAGCAAAAACACCCGTTTGCGAAGCAGCCATTTACCGATCATGACAACCTCTGGCTCGTCCAAAAACGTTCGATTTGAAGCTGCGTCTGCTCCAAATCGCCGCTGTTGTCGATTACCCAATCCGCTCTCCGGCGTTTCTCTTCAATATCCATTTGGAGCGAAACGCGGCGGCGAGCTTCGGCCTCGCTCAACTGGTTGCGGCTCATCAGCCTTTTCACCTGCAGCGCTTCAGGAACGTACACAACCATAATTCCTTCATACAGGTGCTGCTGGCCCGTCTCGAAGAGCAGCGGCACGTCCGCCACGACCAGCTTGTCCGGATGTTGTTCGCTGTAGCTTAGAATGCGCTCCTGCATCCGTTTTCGAATGGCGGGATGCGTAATGCCCTCCAGCTTGGCCAGCAATTCCTTGTCTTTGAACACGATCTCGCCAAGCGCCTTCCGGTTTAAAGTCCCGTCGTCCTGTATGACGGCTTGTCCGAACAAAGAGGCGATAGCCTCCAGAGCCGGCTCGCCCGGAAGGACAACCTCTCGCGCCACTTGATCGGCATCCACAAGGAAAGCCCCGCGTTCGACAAGCATGCGGGCAACCGTGCTTTTGCCCGTGGCGATCCCGCCGGTAAGTCCGATCTTCATCCGCTTCCACCTCTAATTCAAAAGCTTCATAATCCCCATTAAAATAAGCATAATGCCCGGAAGCAGCGACAACGCCTTCATTCCTTTCCATTCCGCGAAACGAAAGCCAAAGCCCATGCCTCCGATCAGAAAAACAGCGCTCGCGGCCGCAATCGCAAACGCCGTAGCCAGCGGCGGCAGCCCCAGCATCGCGGCTCCGAGCCCGGCGCCGAACGCGTCCAGCGACAAGGCCACGCCAAGCATGACCGCTTCCGATGCGGAAATCGTGCCGGAACGGTCAACGTCCGCAGCTTGCGGCGTCCGCAATATTTGGATGACAAGCCCCATCCGTTTAAGCTCCACGATCATCACCAGCACGGGATGCGTCTTATCCTCCAGCTTGGTCATAACGGGAGGCGTTCGCTCGCCCGCTCCCTCATCTTCCTTGCTTCGCCGGAGCTGAAACAATGCCCAGGCGCCGATTGCAATCAGCACGGCGGCCCCTGCGCTTTTGGCCGCGGCTTCGGACATATAGCCCGATATAAACGTCCCGGCCTGCATGGACAGCCATATGATGAAGCCCGAACAGCAAGCGATAATCACGACGGACAGGAACGGAATCCGAATCCGCCTTAATCCGTAAGTAACCCCGACGCCGAATCCGTCGACGCTGACGGCAAAAGCAAGCAGCAGCAAAGACGCCATATGCGCCAGCACCCGCAATCCCTCCCCGCAAACGGCGGACGAGCCCGCAAGCCGCCCGCATTGCGGTGGGGCAAGACGGAACTTGCGTTAGTGTTACATCCGCCTAGATGAATGAACAACATATCATATGCGGGGATGACCGTCCCGTGCCACCGTTCCGGCTGCTTGTCCGTCGAACATTGGAAGCATTGGCCCAAAGTTTAATTGCGCCTTCACTGATCCTTTTGCTTTTACCGTTTTTACCGTTTTTACCGTTTTTACCGTTTTTACCGTTTTAGCGCTTTTCGGCTTTCGCCGCTTTGGCCCGAAGCGGCTGGCATTTCGCGCATATATGCGTGCCTCTGCCGCCGACGACCAGCTTGCGGATCGGCTCGCCGCAGTTAGGGCAAGGCTCGTCCTTCCGACCGTACACGAGCAGTTGGTGCTGGAACATACCCATTTCGCCTTGGCCGTTCACGTACGATTTGACCGAAGAGCCTCCGGCTTCGACCGCCCGCTCCAGCGTCGCGCGAATCGCTTCGTACAGCCTTTCCCATTCGGCTTTTTTCAGCGAATCGCCCGTTCTTTCCGGATGAATGCCCGCCTGAAACAAGGCCTCGTCTACATAAATATTGCCGAGCCCGACCACATATTCCTGATTGAGCAGCAGCGGCTTAATGCGAGACGTGCGCTTCCCGAGCGCTCCTCGCAGCGCATCTAGCGTAAACTCCGGCTCCAGCGGCTCGATGCCGAGCTTGTTCAGCGGCGGGAGCGCGAATTCTTCGCCCGGCTTGAACAGATGCATCGTGCCGAACTGGCGCACGTCCTTATACCTTAATTCCGTATTATCGTCAAAATGAAAAATAACATGCGTATGCGGCTCTACAGGCTCGTCCGCATCGTATACGCCGTACCGGCCTTCCATCCGCAAATGCGACACCAGCACCAGCCCGTCCAACAGGATGCGCAAAAACTTGCCCCGCCGATCCACCTCGCGAATCGTACGGCCGGACAGCGCGTCTGCGAAAGCTTCCGGCTCCGCCGGACGCTGGATGATGCGAGGAAGCTTGACCGTTACCGAACGGATCCGTTTGCCTGCAACCAGCTGATTTAAAGTTCGTTTAACCGTTTCGACCTCCGGCAATTCCGGCATTTCTCCTCACCTCACCCATCATTATAACTGATTTCGACAAAATATGCGTTATTTCGCCTCGTACCAGTTAACGCCGTAGTTTACGTCCGCCTTAAGCGGAACGTCCAGCTCGATCGCCGAGGCCATCGTCTGCGGAACAAGCTGCTTCATCAGCTCCAGCTCTTCCTCCGGCACCTCGAATACAAGCTCGTCATGCACCTGAAGCAGCATGCGGCTTTTCAGCTTGCGATCCTTGATCGCTTCGTCCATGCGCACCATCGCCAGCTTGATGATGTCCGCGGCCGTCCCTTGAATCGGCGTGTTCATCGCCGTCCGTTCGGCGAAGGAACGGATATTGAAATTGGACGCCTTAATATCCGGCAGGTAGCGCCTCCGCTCGAGCAGGGTGGTTACATAGCCGTCTTTTCGGGCTTGCATCTTGATGTCGTCCATATATTGCTTGACGCCTTGGAACACGTCGAAATATTGCTCGATGAACTGGGCCGCTTCCTTGCGCGGAATATTCAAGTTTTGCGACAAGCCGAAATCGCTGATGCCGTATACGATGCCGAAATTAACCGCCTTCGCCTGCCTGCGCATATTGGCGTCGACCTGCTCCGCGCTAACGCCAAAGACGTCCATCGCCGTCTTCGTATGGATGTCCATATCGTGAATAAACGCTTCCTTCAGCCGCTCGTCGCCCGAAATATGCGCCAGCACCCGCAGCTCGATCTGCGAGTAATCCGCGGCCAATATATACCATCCCGCCTCCGACGGAACGAACGCTTTGCGGATTTTGCGACCTTCCTCCAGCCGGATCGGGATGTTCTGCAGGTTCGGGAACTGGCTGCTGAGGCGTCCGGTCGCCGCGATCGTCTGCCGGAAATACGTATGCACCTTGCCCGTATCGGGCCGCACCTCTTTCAGCAAGCCTTCCACGTAAGTGGACTGCAGCTTCGCAAGCTGACGGAAATGAAGAATGAGCGGGATAATGTCGTGATAAGGCTCAAGCCGCTCCAGCACCTCCGCGTCCGTCGAATAGCCGGTTTTCGTTTTTTTGACGATCGGCAGGCCCAGCTTGTCGAACAGGATTTCGCCAAGCTGCTTCGGCGAATTAATGTTAAATTCGGTTCCGGCAAGCTCGTAGATGCGGGCGACCGAATCGGCGATGCCCCGCTCCAGCTCGGCGCCCAGCGCTTCCAGCTCTTCCTTTGCGACTTTGACGCCTTGCAGCTCCATGCCGGCCAAAATCCGGGAGAGCGGCAGCTCCAGCTCGTAGAACAGCTTGTGCATGCCCGTTTTTTCCAGATCGTCGCGCTGAAGCGGCGCAATCCGCAGCACCGCGTCCGCCTTCGCGGCGAGATGACGGAGCAGCGTCTCTTCGTCCGGCACCTTGAACTTGGCGCCTTTGCCGTAAACGGCTTCGTCCGGCTGGACGCCCGGCAGCCCGTACCGCTGCGCTACGCCGGTCAGCGTCTGGCTGCCGTCGGTCGGATCCAGCAAATAGGCCGCCAGCTGGACGTCGAA
Source organism: Paenibacillus thailandensis (assembly GCF_042685365.1). Taxonomy (NCBI): domain Bacteria; kingdom Bacillati; phylum Bacillota; class Bacilli; order Caryophanales; family Paenibacillaceae; genus Paenibacillus; species Paenibacillus thailandensis. The sequence goes on from NZ_JBHUMY010000032.1 coordinate 127,317, forward strand.
GGCCGCGCCGCGCAACGGGATGCCTTGCCAGGCGAGCGCCAGATCGGCTTTATGCGTATCGTATCCGAACTTCGGCTTGTCCGGGTCCGCCAGCCAGCTGCGAAGCGGCTCCGCAAACGGCGCTTGCAGCGTATCCAGCGTCATGGCGTATACTTGTCCGCCCGCCGCGACGGCAAGGCCAAGCACGTCGGCGATATGCGGGTTCTCCCCGGCCGCTTCGACGTACAAGCCGTGCTCCGCCCCGTCCTGAAGGGCGGCTACCAGCTCCTGCAGCTTGTCCGCGTCCGCATCGCCTTTGATCGCCACGACGGCCAGCTCCGCCTCCGGCCGAACGCCTTCCGCAGCCGCGCCGCCTTCGCCTGCGCCAAGCTCGAGCCGCTCCAGCAGCGATTTGAATTCGAGTTTGCGGAACGCCTCCGCAAGAGCCGCGCCTTCGTATCCGCCGTACCGGATATCGTCCGCCTCCTGCTCGAGCGGCACCTCGCGGAAGATCGTCGCAAGCTTTTTGCTCATGATCGCGTCGTCTTTATGCGCTTCGATTTTTTCCTTCATCTTGCCTTTCAGCTCGTGCGTATGGGCCAGCACTTCTTCCACCGAGCCGTATTCGTGCAGCAGCTTCAGCGCCGTCTTCTCTCCGACGCCCGGGATGCCCGGAATATTGTCGGAAGCGTCGCCCATCAGCCCTTTCAGATCGATGAACTGCTGCGGCGTCAGGCCGTATTTCTCGGCCATCTCCTCCGGCGTGTACTTCTCCAGCTCGCTGACCCCTTTGCGCGTTACCGCCACCGTCACTTTCGGCGATACGAGCTGCAGCATGTCCTTGTCTCCGGACACGACCAGCGTTTCCACGCCCTGCTCGTCCGCGCGCCTCGTCAGCGTGCCGATAATATCGTCCGCTTCATAGCCGGCAAGCTCGAATTGCGCAATGCCAAACGCTTTCAGCAGATCCTTCATAACCGGGAACTGCTCGGACAGCTCGGACGGCGTTTTGGCCCGTCCGCCTTTATATTCGCTGTAACCTTCGTGGCGGAACGTGATTTTGCCCGCGTCGAACGCGACCAGCACATGGGTCGGCTTCTCCTCCTCCAGCAGCTTGAGGAGCATCGTCGTAAAGCCGTACACCGCGTTCGTATGCAGCCCGGCCGAATTGGTAAGCGGCGGCATCGCGTAGAACGCCCGGTTGGCAATGCTGTTGCCGTCGATCAATATCCATTTATCCATAAGACACCTCGCCTCATCTATGCAATCGTTACCGATATCATACCATAAACAAGCCTGTTATTTCTTGGCTCGTTATCGCGCTTATGCGGCGTGGGGGCTCCGGGAACAAAAAAACCGCACCGGCGCTCGTTCCGGTACGGTTCCATTGCATTAAATCGAGCGGTCAACCGTCATAGCGGAAGGCCTCCCCAGCAGATACCCTTGCCCGTACGGAATGCCCATCCGGCTTACTTTGAGAAGCTCCTCCTCGCGCTCGATCCCTTCCGCGATGACGGATATTCCCATCTTGTCCGCCAGCTGCTGAAGGGTATACAGCGTATGCTCCTTCATTTCGTCCGTATCGATATGACGGATGATCGAGCGGTCCACTTTAATAAAATCGGGGCGGAGCTCCACGATCGATTGAAGGGAGGAATAACCGGCTCCGACGTCGTCGATGGCGATCTGGTAGCCTTGCGACCGGTAATAGCCGAGCGCTTTTTTGACGGCGGCAAAATCGTTGATCGAGCTCCGCTCCGTAATTTCGAATACGACGTTGCTTGGCTGAAGCCCATAGCTTTCAAGCAGCGTCCGCGTGCGGCCGGGCGTAAACCCCGAGTCCTCTACGGCTTGGGTCATCAGATTGATAAACAGCTTCTGATCGCTGTTCAGGCCGTTCCCGACGCCGATCGCTTTCTCCCGCGCCAACCGGTCGAGGGCATAACCGAAGCCGTCGGCCTCGGCGAAGGCAAACAGTTCGAGCGGCCCTTTAAACCAATCGTTATCGGGGCAACGCGTCAACGCTTCATAGCCGAATACGGCGTCCCGGTTCAACGAACGAATCGGTTGATATACGGGATAAATCGACTTTTCGTTAATGAACCGTTCAAGCGTCTTGCGCTTCAAGCTTCGCTCCAACGCGCACGGCGTATCCCCTTGCACGATCGCTTTTTTCACGGCCTTGAAAACGGCTTCCTCAATCGGATCGTCCCCGTCGCTTTCGATTACCGCCGCTCCCGCATGCAAGATCATCCCGACCGGTTCTTCTCCCTCTATTCCCGCCGTAGCGGCAAAGCCGCCGCTCCACTCCGACCGCCAGGCATATGCATGCTCCAGCAGCTGCTGCTCGGCATGCTCCTTGCCGTCGGCGGGGAACGAAAGAAACAGGAACAAATCGTTGTGAATCCACTCCCTTCGCGCGTTGATCTCCGTAAGAAGCGGATTGCTCCCGATCGCGCCGTCCGCGTAAACCCGCCATTTCTCCGTCCATGCTTGAAGGTTCCCGTTATGCGAATGACTTTTCCGATGCCAAGCGAAATAGAGGACGCCTCGATGCTCCCCGATCCGTTTTTCGACCTGACTGCCAAACCTACATAGATGCTCCACGCTAGATCGTTCCCCTTATCTCGTAACCTTAATGTAAGTAACCCACCGCATAAGAGCTGCCTTTGATCGCTTTTGCGCGCTTCTTCAAGTCGGCGGACAAACGCGAAATGCGCTCCATGGAATATATGCGCGTTCCCTCGATACATAGAAGCGAAAGCGACAGGGATACGCCTCTTTGTCCGATGGCGCGGCCCTCCCGGTCGCGAGCCTCCGTCATTTCGAAATCCTCATAAAAGAAGCCGATGCCGCCGTCAAATTCCCGAATGATTTCCTTGCACAGCCGTTCGGGTTCCTTCATTCCCGTAAGGACGATAAAATCGTCTCCTCCGACATGTCCGACGAAATCGTTCGCCGCGCCGAACTCCTTGCATTTGAATTGGAGCGTGCGCGCCAAGTAACGAATCATTTCATCGCCCTGGGCAAAGCCGTAAAAATCGTTATACCACTTAAAATAGTCGATGTCCGCGTATATGATGGCAAACGGGTCCTCCTTGCGCAGCCTGTCCTGCAGCTTCGCCTGGATGCTTTCGTTTCCCGGCAGTCCCGTCAACGGGTTGGCCGTCCGGGCCGCTTCCGTGCGCAATGCCGTAATGCACTCGAGCAGCGACCGGATGGAAACCGCCCCGAGCAGCCGCTCCCCGGCCCCGTCCGTCACGATGACGACGTCGTACATTTTGGCCGTTTCACGGGCCATGGCCTGCTGCGCGGCTTGCTCGACCGAGAGCGCCGCTTCCACGATGAGAGGGCGTCTGTCCATAATGCGGGAAAGCTCCCGATTCGAATAAAGCGCCAAGCCGTAAGGGCCGGACAGCAATTGATGCAGCTTTTCCTTCATGATTAAGCCGACCGGCTTCGAGCCGCTCGCAATGACGGCCCCTTGCTCGTCATACCGATGGCGAAAAAACTGGTCAAGCTCGTATACCTTTTGATCTGCCTGAAAAACGGGAATGGGAGAAGCCAGCTGTCCGATTTCATAAAAGGGTTCCTGAGCGTTTTTGTAGGCGACGGAGCTTCCGGTTGCGGCAGCCGCTTCGCGCTTTCCCCTATAGGCCCGCTCCACCGCCGTCCGCAATCCGACATAAATCGCGGATTCCTCGCCGCCCGCCTGGTCCGCGGACGTTATGACGCTGCAGCCGACGATAGGCGCCGAACCGCTTTCTTCCTCCGCGTTGTCCTCGAGCCATGCCGTCGCAGCGCCGGCGAGCCTCTCCAGCTGGACTTTCGCCGACCCCTGTCCTTTGGCGCATTCCACGAGAAAATAGCAGTCCCCGCTTATGCAGAAGCTTCCGAAAATGCACGGCAATTGCCCGCCGTTCAAATTCGCAAGCAGTTCCTTCGGGTCGCTGCGGCCGGAAGACAAGCGCACGAACAGGACGCCGACGGCGGCGCTCCGCCTTTTGTGCTGCACGGCCGATACGAGCCTGGGATCGATTAATCCGATTTCGGTATCGTTCACGGCGAATCTCCTCGTTTTATCTGCTAATAACATCCATGGACAAGTGTACCAGCCGTTTGTGAGAGGAGATTAAACCGGAAGTCAACGGAATGTAAAACAAGACCTAAGACCTAGTACTTTATGCCGATTATGTCGATTATGTAAATTATACTGACACAGTTCAAGCGTTTTCAACGAAATTTACTGACAAAACATTTACACTAACTCTACTCTATTTTATAGTTGAAATAGAAAGACCGTTCTATTCATTTCCATAACAGTGAAGGAGGAATAATAAGATGATTCAGGCACGCACCAAGCAGGCTTTAAAATCTTTCCTCGCGTCAACGGTTATCGTATCCGGCCTTATTCCCGGCATTCCTATGGCCGATACCGCGCATGCGGCTGAAGGAGATTTCTCGCTGCGCATTCTTCACACGAACGATACGCACGCCCATCTGGACAACGTTGCCCGCCGGGTGACGGCAATCGAAGAGGCCAGAACGGACAGCACGCTGCTTCTCGATGCCGGCGACGTCTTCTCCGGCACGCTTTATTTCAACAAATTCAACGGCTTGGCCGATTTATGGTTCATGAATCAGGTCGGCTACGATGCCATGACGTTCGGCAACCATGAGTTTGACAAAGGGCCTTCCGCGCTTGCGGCGTTTATGAAAGAAGCGGGTTTCCCGTTTGTCAGCGCTAACGTCGATTTTTCGGCGGATGCGGACCTTGGCGGCGTATATAACGGCGAAATTTCGGCCGATCCGAAAAACGGCAATATATATCCCGCCATTATTAAGGAAGTGAACGGCGAGAAGGTTGGCATTATCGGCTTGACGACCAGCGATACTGTCGCACTCTCCTCGCCGGGCGAAGACATCGTATTTAAGGATTACGCCGAAAGCACGAAAACGACGATCGAGGCGCTTGAAGCGGAAGGCGTCAACAAGATCGTCGTCTTGTCCCATATCGGCTATACGTTCGATCAGGAGCTTGCGGAAGAGGTGGACGGCATCGACGTTATCGTGGGCGGACATTCCCATACGCAGCTGAACGCTCCGGAAATACATAACGCGGACACGGAGCCTACGGTCATCGTCCAAACGGGCGAATACGGCAAATATTTGGGGCAGCTTGACGTCGCGTTCGACGATCAGGGCGTAATAACGGAATATGACGGCAAGCTGATCGAGATCGACGCCAAAGACGCGAACGACAAATACGTGATCGAAGATAATGAAGAAGCGGCCGCCAAGGTTGCGGAGTATGCCGCTTCGCTCGAAGAGCTGAAGGGGACGATCGTCGGGGAAACGTCCGTCAATCTGGACGGCGAGCGCTCGACCGTCCGCAAGCAGGAAACGAATCTTGGCGACCTTGTCGCCGACGGCATGCTGGCGAAGGTCAAAAGCATCGTCAACGAGCCGGATGTCGAAGGATACGTCACGATCCAGAACGGAGGCGGCATCCGCGCGTCCATCCCGGCAGGCGACATTACGCTTGGACAATTGCTCACGGTGATGCCGTTCGGCAACAACTTAACCGCGCTCAAAATGACCGGAGCCGAAATCGTCGCCGCGCTGGAGAACGGCGTCAGCGGCGTGGAGAACGGGGAAGGACGCTTCCCGCAGGTCGCAGGCCTCCGTTTCTACTACGATTCGACGAAGCCGGGCGAAATCATCGATTCGGTCACGGGCGAAGTGACCCAAGCCGGAAGCCGCATCATCAAGGTCGATATTCGTAACGAAGACGGGACTTATTCTCCGATTGATCCAAACGCTTATTATATTGTGGCGACCAACTCGTTTATGGCCGGCGGCGGCGACTTCTACCGCTCGATGAAGCAGGCGAAAGACGACGGACGTTTCTATGAGCTTAATCTTGTCGATTACGAAGTGTTCACCGAGCATTTGAACAACGTCGGCACGGTAAACGCGGAGACGGAAGGCCGTATTATCGACCTGCAAGGCGCCTCGGTTCCGGGAGAATCCATTGCTCCGTCGTTTACGGACATCGGCGGCCATTGGGCGTCCGAAGCGATTACGAAAGCTGTCGATCAAGGTCTCGTGACCGGTTATGAAGACGGCACGTTCAAGCCCGACAACACGATTACCCGCGCCGAATTCGCGGCCATGATCAATCGCAGCTTCCCGATCGAATCGGAAGTTCCCGCATTGACCTTCGCCGACGCATCCAGCGTTCCGGCTTGGGCTGTGTCCCCGGTTGCCGTACTGACGCAAGCAGGCGTCCTGTCCGGGTACGAGGACAATACGTTCCGTCCGAATGCTCCGGTTACGCGCCAGGAAATGGTCGTGATCGTCGCCCGTGCGATGGAGCTGCCGGTCGATTCCGCAGCCGTTCCAACGTTCTCCGACGCAAGCCGCATCGCGGCCTGGGCGAAGCCTTACGTCGCCGCAGCCGAGCAAGCCGGCTTGATCCAAGGCTCGAACGGCAAATTCAACCCAAGCGGCAAAGCGACCCGCGCTGAGGTTGTTTCGCTTCTGCTAAAAACAACAAAGCAATAAGCAATCAAAGATATAGCCCAGGTATAGAGCATACCGCTCCTTACCTGGGCTAATATTTAAGTTGACTTCCTCTCGCTTCCTGCACTACAGGCTGCTGCCGACCCCCAAATCCGTTTTCACACTCTTCTACCAATAACTCAATATTCATTTTTTACTATTTTATACCAACTCAATCATTCACAAATGGTCGGAAATTTGCTTTGTACCAATATCCCCTTCACTCAGGATTTATGGTAATTATCGCTTTTTTACCGTTTTCTGTTCAACCTTACTCTCTCGACACATTATTCTTGCATTCCATCTCGTATTAACTATTTCTTTACATTTACTTCCCCCTGGTTCAACTACAAGTTTTTACCTACCCCGATATCCAGCTTTTCTGCTTTCATCGTTTCACCTTTCTCCTGATTAAAAGGGATAACAAAAAAAAGAACTAGAACCGTCGTAATGCATAAATTGACAACGACCGGCCATATCCTCACGTGTAGCGGTCCAAACCTAACTAAAAACGCCCATCAGCCAGTAGAGGCTTCAGGGCGCGGTAATGATTACAAATTCAATTCCGGCCGTTTGCCGGTAACGAGATAAACGACTTCTTCGCCGATGTTGGTCGCATGGTCGGCGATCCGTTCGATGGAACGGCCGATAAGCAGCAGATGAATCGATTGCGAGATCGTCTTGGGCGTTTCGGTCATAAGCGCGACCAGCTCGATCAGAATTTGCTTATACAGCGCGTCAATCGAGTCGTCGTCCTTGGCCATTTTGTAGGCAAGGCCTACATCCTCGCGGATGTACGACTGGATGGACTCGTAGATCATCGTCTGGCAAATTTCCGCCATGCGCGGCAGATCGATCAGCGGCTTGATCAGCTTGTCGCCTTGAATGCGAATAACCGCCTTGGCGATATCGACGGACAGGTCGCCCATCCGCTCCAGATCGCTTGCCATCTTGAAGGCGATCAAGATCCGGCGCAAATCTTTGGCTACCGGCTGCTGCGTCGCAATCAGCTTGGCGCCGACCGCGGAGATTGTCTCCTCAATCTGATTCAGCTCCGTATCCTGCTTGATGATCGTCTCGGCGCTTGCTTTATCCAGCTGCTGCAGCGCCGTCATCGATTCGCCGAGCACCTTCTCGACGCGTTCGCCCATTTCGACCAGCAATGACTTGAGCTGCTCCAAGCCTTCGTCCAGTTCTTTTCTTACAACCATCTTCATTCTCCCCTCAAAGCCTGGTAGCTTCATCCTTAATGATATAGATTGTACAGTGCGGACGTCCCGCTCTATGCCTGCGGATCAGCCGAAGCGTCCCGTGATATACTGCTCCGTACGGGCGTCCACCGGCGTAGAGAACAGCTCCTCGGTCGCACCCGCTTCGACGACTTCGCCGTTTAAGAAAAAGACCGTTTGATCGGATACGCGTGCCGCCTGATGCATGTTATGCGTCACCATGACGATCGTATATTGGTTCTTGAGCTCCTGCACGAGCTCTTCGATTTTCAGGGTGGATATCGGATCAAGCGCCGAGGTCGATTCGTCCATCAGCAGAATTTCCGGTTGGACGGCCAGCGCCCTGGCGATGCACAGACGCTGCTGCTGGCCGCCGGACAAGCCCATGGCCGATTTGTGCAGCAGATCTTTTACTTCATCCCATAGGGAAGCGCCGATCAAGCTTTGCTCCACCAGCTCGTCGAGTTTCTTTTTATCCTTAATCTTATGCAGGCGAGGCCCGTACGCGACATTGTCATAGATCGAAATCGGAAACGGGTTGGCTTGCTGGAACACCATCCCTACCCGTTTGCGAAGCGCTTCGACTTCCATCTGAGGGGAGTAAATGTCTTCGCCCGAAATTTCGATAGAGCCTTCGATGCGAATGCCGTTAATGAAATCGTTCATCCGGTTCAGCGTGCGCAGAAAGGTGGACTTGCCGCAGCCCGAAGGTCCGATGAGCGCCGTTATGGCATGCTCCGGAATGGAAAGCCCGACGTTTTTGAGCGCGTGAAAATCGCCGTAATAAAGCTGAAGGTTGTTGACGTTAATTTTCGTTTGCATCGTATCTCCTCCCTTCCGCTTACCCGAACCTGCCGGAAATATAGTCGTCGGTCTGTTTTTCCGCCGGTTCCGTAAATATTTTTTGCGTATCGTCATGCTCGATCAGCTTGCCCATGTAGAAAAACGCCGTTTTGTCGGAAATCCGGGCCGCCTGATGCATGTTATGCGTCACGATGACGATGCAATAGTCGCGCTTCAGCTCCGTGATGAGCTCCTCGATTTTGGCCGTCGAGACCGGGTCGAGCGCCGAGGCCGGCTCATCCATCAGAATGATGCGCGGCTCGACGGCAATCGACCGGGCGATGCAGAGCCGCTGCTGCTGGCCGCCGGAAAGCGAAAGCGCCGACTGCTTCAGCCGGTCTTTCGTCTCTTCCCACAGCGCAGCCTTGCGCAAGCTTTGCTCCACGATTTCGTCCAGCTTCTTTTTGTCGCGGATACCGTGATAACGAGGGCCGAAGGCAATATTTTCATAGATCGATTTATGAAAAGGGTCCGGGCGCTGCCACACCATGCCGATCTGCTGGCGCAGCAAAACGACGTCCACGGCCGGATCCAAAATGTTCTGGCCTTCGATCCATACTTCGCCCGTAATCCGGGCGCCGCTGATCAAATCGTTCATCCGGTTCAGGCTTCTCAGAAACGTCGATTTGCCGCAGCCCGAAGGTCCGATCAGCGCCGTCACCTGCTTCCGTTCAAAGTCCAGGGATACCTTCTTGACGGCTTCCTTCTCGCCGTAAAACACGCTTAAATCTTTGACGGATAACGCTAGTTCTCCCATCCTGGTCGATGCTCCTTTCTACTTCGATGCCGTAAGCTTGCGATGGATGCGGCGGCCCAGCCAGCGTGCCGTCAAGTTGAACAGCAGCACCACGATAATAAGCACGGCCGACGCGCCTGCGGCGATTTCAGCGGCGTCCGGCGCCCGGCCTTCGCTGTTTATTTTCCAAATATGAACCGCCAGCGTCTCCGCCGGCCGCATCGGGTTGAGCGGCGAGAACGGGCTAAGCGGGTTCCAATCCGTAAAGTCAAGGCGCGGCGAGCTCATTCCCGCCGTAAACAACAGCGCGGCCGCTTCGCCGAACACACGGCCGGAAGCAAGAATCGTCCCGGTGAGAATATTCGGGATGGCGATCGGCATCATAACCGATGTAATCGTCTTCCAGCGGGAGAGGCCAAGCGCAAGGCTCGCTTCCTTCTGCTCGTTCGGCACCCCGCGGAGCGCCTGCTCCGTAATCCGCACCATAAGCGGAAGATTGAAAACCGTGAGCGCAAGCGCGCCCGACAGCAGCGAAAAGCCTAAATTAAAATAATTGACGATAACCAGCAAGCCGAACAAGCCGACGACGATCGACGGAAAGGACGACAATACCTCGACGACCAGCCGGATAAAATTCGTAAATTTGCCCGGCTTCGCGTATTCGGCCATATAAATGCCGGCCCCGACGCCAAGCGGAACGGTTATGATCAGCGTCAATACGAGCAAGAATACGGAGTTGAACAGCTGCGGCCCGATGCCGCCGCCCGCTTTGAACGACTGCGGGACCGAAGTCAGGAAGTGCCAGCTGATATGGCCGATGCCGCGGACAAGAATGAAGCCCAGCAGCCCGATTAGAATAAGCACGATAAGTCCGGTTACCGCAACGATGACGGCTGTCGCGATGCGGTCGGCTACTTTGGCGTTCATACTTTCGATCTCCTTTCCAGCCATCTAACGATAAACACGAATACGAATGTCATCAGCATCAGAATGAGCGCAAGCGACCAAAGCGCGTTGTTATGGGTCGAACCGGTGACGGTATTGCCCATGCTAAGGGTAATGACGCTGGTCAGCGTCGACGCCGACTCAAACAGCGAATGCGGAATATGCGGCGCGTTGCCGATAACCATCTGAACGGCAAGCGCTTCGCCGAACGCGCGGGAGATGCCGAGCACGACGCCGGTCAGCAAGGCCGGCAGCATGGTCGGCAGCACGATGCGGCGGATCGTCTGCCATCTCGTTGCGCCCAGGGCGTACGAGCCTTCCTTAAGCCCCCCCGGAAGCGCGGCGAGCGCGTCCGTCGCGATCGTCGTAATCGTCGGAAGGATCATGATCGACAGTACGATGCCGCCCGCAAGGATGCCAAGCCCTTGACCCGGAAACACGCTGCGGAAAAACGGAACGATAATCGACAAGCCGACAAAGCCGTAAACGACGGACGGAATACCCGCCAGCAATTCGATAACGGGCTGCAGAACCTTCCGGCCGATTTTCGGCGATATTTCCGTCATGAACAACGCCGCGCAGATGGCGAGCGGCGCGGAGATAACGGCGGCTAACAAGGACGTGCTGAAGGAGCCGAAGATGAAAGGCAGCGCGCCGAACATCGGCGGCGATCCTTCCGGACTCCATTTGATGCCGCTAAGGAAACTCCAAACATTTATTTTATCGGTAACAAAGGTGCTTGCTCCGCGGGAAGCCACGAAATAAACCATCGAGAAAATGGTAACGATAAGAAAAGCAATACAGATGAACGTATATACTTTTCCTACCCATTCCTCGACAATATGCGGTTTGGCTATACGACGTTTGTCATCTTGGGTCATAGATGAAGGAAAACCTCTCTTTCACATGGGGAAAGAGGCGGTCTACTTTCCGCCCCTTCGCCCGGATCAATATCAGCTTGCGTCTTGATGCTCGTTATTTACTTTTGGGTTACGTTGCCTTCCAGGTCGCGCGAAATTTGCATTTTCGTAACCGGAATGTAACCAAGCTCTACGACTGCGCCGTTTTGAACTTCATCCGACAGCATGTAATCGAGGAAAGCTTTTACAACCGGGTTCGGTTCGCCTTTCGTGTACATGTGCTCGTAAGCCCATACCGGATATTTGCCGGATACGACGTTTTCTTCCGTTGCCGCTACGCCGTCGAGGCTGATGGCTTTAACGGTGTCGTCCAGGTAAGACAACGCGAGGTAACCGATAGCTCCCGGCGTTTCGCCGACAAGCTTTTTAACCGTGCCGGACGAATCTTCTTGGATCGAGCCCGGGAGGTCTTCCGTTTTTTGGCCAAGCGCGTATTTTTCGAACGTTGCACGCGTACCGGAGCTTGCAGGACGGTTTACGATAACGATCTCTTGATCTTTGCCGCCGACTTCGCTCCAGTTTTTCACTTTGCCGGTGAAGATATCGATCAATTGCTGCTTCGTCAGGTTGTCAACGCCAACTTCCGGATTCACGACAGCCGCCATCGAAACGACAGCCACTTGGTGGTCGACAAGACCTTCGGCTTTGGAAGCGTCCTCGCCTGTAAACTTCTCTTCGGCGAAAATATCCGAGTTGCCGATGTCCGATTGGCCTTCGGCCACTTGCGTCAAGCCCGTGCCGCTGCCGCCTGCTTGTACTTGAATGGAAATGTTCTTGTATTCGTCTTTAGCCATAAAGTCTTGAGCGGCTTGGTCGACAAGCGGTTGAAGCGCGGAAGAACCGGTTGCCAGAATCGAGCCGGACAGCGCTTCGGCCGGAGCGGATGCTTCCGGAGAAGCGGATGCGGATGCTTCAGGCGCAGCCGAAGGCGAGCTCGAAGCGCCCGAGTTGCTGCCTCCGTTCGCATTGCTGCCGCAGGCTGCCAGGATCACTGTCAACACCAACGTCATGACTAACAACATGCTCTTTTTCATTCTTTGGTTTCCCCTTCCCAAATTCACCTTTGGTTTGTGTTTACATCGATTATTCTAGTAGGCAGGCATTTGAATCATATTTTCCGAGTGTAAACGAATTGATAAAATTACATAGAATTGTTGTATACAATTACGAGATATAATAGAATTAATCTATAAAAATTCGAGAGGAACGGCCAAACGTTATGTCCATATTAAAAATGCGGTTAATCGTGCTGATCGAACGGTTAAAAAAAGTGACTTTAGTCGCACAAGAGCTGGGGATGAAGCAGCCCACCGTAAGCTTTCATATGAAAAAGCTCGAAGAGGAGTGGGGGATGCCGCTGTTCGAGCATAAAACGGGAAAAGTATTGTTGACCGAAGCCGGCCGGCTGCTTCACCGCTACGCCCTGCAAATCGACCGCAGCTATTCCGAAGCCGCGGCACGGATGGAAAAGCTGCGTACCTCCGGCAAGCATACGGCCCGTATCGGATGCACGCCGCTGGCGGGAGCCGCTTTGCTAACCGCTTCCTGGTTCGAGCGGATATCGGGAAACGAAGGAATGATGTGCGAAATTGCGGAAGGCACTCATTCGGAGCTTATCGCGGCTATGGAAGAGGGAAGGATCGACCTTGTACTGACGGGCTTGGAGCCGGCGGAGTCGCATTATCACCGTGAAATGCTGGTCGAAACGCCTATTGCGGCGGTCGTTCCTGCGGCTTGCGCCGGGGAGGAGGGGGAACCGCTCAGCGCCATGCTGCATAAAGGCTTCACTTATATCGCGCTAGACGACCCATCTGTCGAAGATCGGCTGATGGCGGCGAACGCGGCGGAATTCGCGTGGCTTCGGCAAGAAATGAGGCTAGGCGCTGTCGCTATCCTTCTGAATGCCGTTCGCGCAGGGAACGCCTTTACGGTGATGCCGGCTGCGGCGGCCTTATCGGAGAAGAAGGCGGCGGAAGGAACCGCGGTCGTTCCGTTGCCCGGCAAGTCCGCCTTGTGGCAGGCTTATGCGGTGTGGCCAAGAAACCATTGGAATCCGCAGCTGCCGCTAAAGCTTGTCCAGACGTTAAGAAGAGGGGCATTCGCCAATTGATAAATGGCCAGTGAATATACCGCTTCATTATTATAGGATGATATACTTCGTATAAGTGGAAATTTTTGCTTATGCGATGGAGGCATGGTCTATGATCAAAGGCAACCGGGTCAACTTGCACAGAATCAGTGAGGAAGACTGGGAGATGCGTTATCGATGGCTGAGCGATCCGGAAGTGAATCGCACGCTTAGCGCGGGCCTCGGCATTCCGCTGTCGGCTTCGCAGGTCAAAGATGAGACCGCCTTGCTTGCCGCCGAATCCGCGAAATGGGCCTATTTTACCGTTGTGACCGAAGAAGGTCTTCCGATCAACCGTCTTTTAATGAGTATATTACGGACGGAATATGAACCCGCTTAAACCTTTGAGCCTCCTAAATCCGGTCTGACGTCCATTCCAGAGCTTAGCTTGCAGCACCGTCCTGAACATAATTCCGCCGGCCCGTTTAGAGGCTATATATGGTCAAAAGGCGGCCATGCTTGAGCCGAAGCAGCCGTTATGCCAACATGCGGCTTCCGTCAGCCCAAGCCGCCTCTTAATCCAATAAACCGTCCAGCTGCTCGGCCGCTTTCACCGTGCCGGCATAGGCCTCCTCGGCCAGGCGGCCGATCGCTTCCGCGCTCGACCGGTTGTCTCCGGCCGCCTGGAACAGCCGGCCGAATACGCGGACGGCCTCTTCCACGTATGCCGCGCTTGCTTTCGATTCCTCCCGGCCTTCGCGGGCGAGTCCGGCCGTATGCGCAATGGCTGCCGCGATTGCGCCGATTTGCTTCGTGATGAGCTCCGCCGTCCGCTCCGTCTCGTTCGCCAGCTTCTTCACTTCGTCGGCAACGACGGAGAAGCCTTTGCCGAATTGTCCGGCGCGGGCCGCTTCGATCGCCGCGTTGAGGGCGAGCATGCGGCTTTGCTCCGCCAGCTGCTTGATGGCGGCCGTCGCATCTTCGACTTGCCGCACCTCCCTTTCCAGTCCGTTCATCGCTTCCTCTTGATGGGCGGAATTGGCCGCAAGACGCTCGAACGTCTGCGCCACCCGGCCAAGCCCGTCCCTCCCTTCAAGCGTCAGCTCCGACATGTTCGCGGATATTTTATTGCCGTTCAAGGCGGACAAGCGGACTTCGTTGACAACGGCTTGACTGTCCGCCAGCTCTCCCCTTACCCGTTCCGTCACGTCAAGGACCGCTTTCCGCTGAAGCTCGCGCGACAGCCGCAGCAGGTCGGCCATTGTAAGGACTCCTATGGCTTTTTCATTATCGGTGACGATAATGCAATCGTATTGATGGCGGTCTCCGCGCTGCATCGCCAGCTCGATAACATGATGCGGAGAAGCGTCGATATCGACCGAAATGCTGTTTTTGTCCATAAGCGTATGTACGGCTTTGCCATAAAACAACTCGACGCCGAATCTTCTGCTGATGTTCATATAAAATCGATCGCGCATAACAAGCCCAAGCGGCTTGCCGGCTTCTTCGCATACGATTAGGCATTCGCTGTCGGCATGATCCGAGAATAATCGTTGAATTTCGCTGCAGCTTTGCTCCGGCGTTGCGAGCGGCACCGGTCTCACATACCCCGACAATCGAATTCCGCCGCTTTCATTTGCGGCCGCCGGCTCCATGCCATGCCTTTCGAGCAGCGCTGTCCGTTCCGTCCCCATCATCGATTATGATGCCCCTTTCTTCGCCAATCCTCGTCATTCTTCGATCACTATAGGACCAAAGCATCAAATCCGATGCAGGAATGAGTAAAGCGGGTGTAAAAAATATGCAAGCTTAAGTCGAGGTTTGCAAAGAGGCCGCCTGCATGTATAGCAAAATGAGCGGGATTCGCTCTCATTTGAGAGATGCAAGCAAAATTTTGAATATCCCCTCCAAAAGACTCTTGAGCATTTTACTCTCTTTTAATAAAATGATTATAACCTTATAACATTGAAAGCTTATCTCGGCCACCCCTTTCGGACGATTTTCTTCCTCCCCTCTCTTACACCGGCTTTGTCTTAACGGCTCCTTGGTCTTTCACGTTTCCTACTGTACGGTATAAACTCCGCCGGAGTTTATATAAAAAACCATTTATTGGAGGTAGGTTTGAATGACCCTCTATCGTTTGGCGCGTCCCGCACCGGCAAAAATTTGGGCATTATGCGCTTTGCTGGCGCTCGCGGCAATCTGTACGCTGTTCACAGCCGAGAAAGCGTATTCGCACGGCTATGTGGAAGGGCCCGCGAGCCGCGCCGCATTGTGCAAATCGGGAGCCAATACCGATTGCGGCGCGATCGTATACGAGCCGCAAAGCCTGGAAGCGCCGAAAGGCTTCCCGGCAGCCGGACCCGCGGACGGCAAAATCGCCAGCGCGAACGGCGTTTTTCCGAAGCTTGACGAGCAATCCGCAACCCGCTGGACCAAAGTCAACATCTCGGCCGGTCCCAATACGTTTACATGGCATCTGACAGTCAACCACGCCACGACGAGCTGGAAATATTACATGACGAAACCAAACTGGAATCCGAATGCGCCGCTGACACGCGACTCGTTCGACCTGACGCCGTTCTGTTCGGTCGATTACAACGGCGCTCGTCCTCCGCTCACCTATTCGGACACTTGCAATGTGCCGCATCGGTCCGGCTACCACGTTATATTGGCCGTTTGGGAAATCGCCGATACCGGCAACGCGTTCTATAACGTCATCGACGTCAATTTCTCCGGCTCGAATCCGGTCGATACGACCGCTCCGTCGGCTCCGTCTTCCCTGGCCGCTTCCGGCGTCACTTCCTCGAGCGTCACGTTGTCCTGGAACGCTTCGACGGACAATGTCGGCGTAACGGGCTATAAAATATACCGCGGTTCCACGCTGGCCGCAACCGTATCCGGCACGACAACGAGCTATACCGTCACCGGGCTTGCGGCGAGCACCGGCTACTCGTTTACGGTGAAGGCGGTCGACGCCGCGGGCAACGAATCCGCCGCCAGCAACAGCGTAAGCGTGACGACAACCGCGCCTCCGGCAAACGATACGACGGCGCCGACCGCTCCGGGCGGACTGCATGTCATGTCGGCGACCGCCTCCAGCATCGAGCTCATGTGGAACGCTTCGACGGATAACGTTGGCGTAACGGGCTACAAAATATACCGCGGCACCTCGCTTGTAACGACCGTCGCCGGCACCGCAACGTCCTATACGGTCACGGGCCTGTCTCCAAGCACAACGTACAGCTTTACGGTTTACGCCGTAGACGCCGCAGGCAACCAGTCGGCCGCCAGCACCGTCAGCGGCACGACGGCCCCCGCTTCGACAGCGCCCGCATGGTCCGCGGGAACGTCGTATACGGTCGGCGCGCTGGTCAGCTATAACGGCGCGACTTACAAATGTCTGCAAGCCCACACGGCGCTTGTCGGCTGGGAACCGCCGGCGACTCCCGCCCTTTGGGAGCTGCAGTGACGAACTTATTATGAACGGGTTTTACAACAGCTAAGGCTAACGTAAAAAAGCGAGCTCATCCGGCCAAACCGGATAAGCTCGCTCAAATTGTCGAATAAGGCGTTTCGGCTTACATCTGCCTACATCATTTGAAACAACGGTTCGTTCTGCAGCGAATGAACCGGAATTTGCGGGAACGCCTCTTGCAGTCTCCGCGCCAGCAGCCTCATGCCCGGCGCTTCGCTTTCGGCATGGCCGAGCACGATAACGCCCTTCTTCCGTCCTTGCGCAAGAGCGTCTCGGACGTATTCGGGCGTCTCCCATTCCGGCCCTTCCCCGTAGACGACCAAATCGACGTCTTCTTCCTCGAACAGCGGGATCGTAACGCCGCCTCCCCCTCTGTAGCCGACAAGCACCGCGGCTTTGGCGCATCGCTGCTCCGGATCGCCTAACGTGCGGATATAAGGGATGCCGAGGCGTTCTTTCGCTACTTCCGCGATCGCCTTGAGCGAGGCCGGCGGCAGCTCCGCGATCGCCGCTTCCGGCCGGCGCTTGACGACGAAGCGCTCCCAGCCGAGCTCGTGCACAAGCCCTTCCGTAACCAAGTCGGGTTCATACTTGTGGATGTAATCGTGGAAGCGGAACAGCGACATGCCGGCTTCGAGGATCAGACGCTTTTTCGTTTCGTATACGGGACCGGCGCTAGAGCTTCCCGTTTGATCGGCATGCGAATAAAAAGCTCCTTCATGCGCGATGACAAGATTGGCACCGAGCCCGGCCGCCTGCTCGAGCGCTCGCTGCGTCGGCATAAAGACGACGGCGATCCCTCTGACTTCCTCCTCCGCCCTGCCAAAAACAAGTCCGTCGACCGTCCGCTCCAGGCTGCGGGCCGGTTTCATTAATGCGTCCATAACCGATTGAACCGTTAGCTTCAAGTTCGCTCGCTCCTTAAGATTTGAAATGCTTTTTGACCGTTTCGTACGCCAGCTTGGGCCTCCGGTATGCATCCACCACGCCTTTAATGTTTTGCGTCGTTACCCTTAACAGCGGTCCGTCCTTCTCTTCGGTCACGCGAATATCGCTGAATTGCCAAATAAACATCCCGGACAAGTAGTTCCGCTGCCGGTAGGCCGACAGGTTCGCGTCAAGGATGTCCGCTTGGCGCTCCTCCGTCCCTTTCACCCGCGAAGGCATACGGTAGCCGTATACCGCGTCGCCGCCGAATTCGCTCATAATCATCGGCTTGCCCCTCCCGCCGGCGGCGTCCGCCCAGCCTCTCGCCCGGTCGCAAAGCTCGCCCGGGTCCTCGGCGCCGTACCAGCCGGGATAAAGGTTAAACGATACGATATCCGCCAGATCGAAGCAAAGCTCCCGTTCCCGGTGATGCGAAGCGAATGTCAGCGGACGGCTCCGGTCCAGCGACCGGAGCTGCTCCAACTGCCGCTTATAATGAACGCGCCCTTCCTCCGTATCGCTTGCGCACTCGTTCAAAATCGCCCAGATGATGATGGAAGGATGATTCCTATGCTGCTCGACCATTTCGCGGTTTACATCCTCGCACTGACGGACGAAATTCGGATTGCGCATCTGCTCCAGCGACAGCCCGCGCGCATGGTTTTCTTCCCAGACGTAAAAGCCCCGCTCGTCGCATAAATCGAGAAAACGCTCGTCGTTCGGGTAATGGCTTGTACGGACGCTGTTGCAGCCCATATCGGCCATTAAATCGAGGTCGTAAACCATCAAGGAGAGCGGTATCGCAGCCCCGGTTAAGCCGTGATCCTCGTGCCGGTTGAATCCTTTCAGCACGACGTCCTTGCCGTTCACCTGAATTTTGCCGTTATCGGCCGTCACGGTCCGGAAGCCGACCCTTTCGATCAAATCGTCGACCGCCCGCTCCCCTTCGCGTTCGAAGAGCCGTACCGCCAGCTCGTACAATTGCGGCTGTTCGTGGCTCCACGGTTCCGCTCCGGGAAAACGGAACGTCCGGGTCGCGTCCTGTCTGCCGTTTGCGGGGACCGTGATGTCCCCGAACGAAAGCGGAGTTCCGGCCGCTTCGCCGCTCAGCTTCAGCTGCCGCTCCGAATCGGAGACGTTACGGACGACGACGCGAATGTCGGCTTCCCATTCCTCTCCCTGCAGCCGGGGGACGAATTCGATCCTTTCGATAAAAGCGGAACCGATTTCTTCCAGACCAGCCGGACGGATTAGCCCTCCGTAGGTGTAGTAATCGTTATGAACGTGCAGCGCCGAACCTTCATGGAATCCGTTGTCTACGTGCACTTCCAGCAGGTGCTCGCCGGGAGCGACGTCCTTCGCGATCGCGTCGAAAGCCGTATACGCGTTGTAATGATGAGCGATAGGCTTGCCGTCGAAGTAGACGTCGGCGGTATGGCTGACGCCCTTGAATACGAATCGCAAATTCGTTGGCGCCCCGGTCCGGACCGTCTTCCGGTAAACGCCTTTCCCCCGGTAGTTCGCCAAGTCCGGATGCTGCTCCCAGCAGCCGGGTACGGGGAGGCGGAACGTCTTGCTTTGGTTATCCGGCCCGATTCCGTCGACGGTCGTAAAATCCCATACGCCTTCCAGCGATCGCGTTATCCTCACCCTGTTCGTTTCGAACAAGCGCATCATCGTATCGTCCCCTTTTTAACATCCTTGCTGCTTGCGAAGCGAATTTGCCCCGCAAACGATCCAGGCGTACATCTTCGAAGGACTACTTGATTGTATCTCATACCGCCTTGCGCTTCAAAATTCGCACGCCGTACAGCGGCAGCGTTAACGCGCCGGACACGGCTTCGCCCGTCAGCAGGTCGGCGTATTCGCAGCCGTCGAGCTCAACGCGCTGCTCGCTTGCGCTGAAGTTTTGAACGAATACGTAATCGTGCTCGCCGTCGGTACGCAGCTGCGCCGTCACGCCGGCAGGCAAATCCGTTTCGATAACGCGCTTGATGCCCGTCCGGCGCACCAGCTCGCCGTAGAAATCGGCGTAGAACGGCTCCTTGAAGCGCGTCGCGATGTAATAAGCTTCGCCCGCCCCGAGCTTGTTCACCGTAAGCGCCGGGCGGCCGGCGTAGAAGTCGGCGCCGTACGAAGCGAGCGCTTCCGCGCCTTCCAGATGGATCAAGTCGCACAGCTCGTGCGAATCGTAAGCGCCCTGCAAATTCAGCGCGTTGCCCGGCACCATAACGGCATGGTTCGATTCATGATCATGCAGCCCGTCAATCTCTTCCGACCAGATGCCGAGCGTTTTCCGCAGCGGTCCCGGGAAGCCGGTCAGGAAGCACAAGTCGTTTTCGTTGACGATGCCGCTCCAATACGTGCCGACGAACGTGCCGCCGCCCGCCACGAATTGCTCGATCCGCTCGCCCACGCCCGGCCTTACCATGTACAGCATCGGGGCGATCAGCAGCTTGTAGCCCGCGAAGTCGCACTCCGAGTCGATCACGTCGACCGGAACGCCCATTTCCCAGAACGGACGGTAATGCTTGCGCACCGTCTCCTCGTAATGGATGCCCGCGTTGCGCGGCCCTTGCGAATCTTTCACCGCCCAGCGGTTTTCCCAATCGTAGATGATCGCGACTTCCGGTTTGACGGTCGTTCCGACAACTTCGGTCATCTTATCCAGCGTTTGGCCGACTTCGGTAACATCCCGGAACACGCGCGTATGCTCGTGGCCGACATGGTCGACGACGGCGCCGTGCAGTTTTTCGCTGGAGCCGCGGCTTTTGCGCCATTGGAAATATTGCACCGTGTCGGAGCCGTGCGCGACGGCCTGCATCGACGCCAGCATATGCATGCCCGGCTTCTTCAGCTTGCTGATCGGCTGCCAGTTCGTCATGCTCGGCGTGCTTTCCATCAGCATAAACGGCTTGCCGCCTTTGATCGAGCGGAACACGTCGTGATTCAGCGCGATGAACGCCGCCAGCTCGGCGTTGTCCTCGAATTCGTGCCAGGTCGGATACGCGTCCCACGAAACGACGTCGAGATCGTCCTTGAATTTCCAATAATTCAACCCTTCGAAATCGAGCATGAAGTTGGTCGTAACCGGCAAATCCGGGTTCACTTCGCGCAAAGGCTTCACTTCATGACGGTAAAAATCAAGCGTCTGATCGGTAACAAAACGCTTCCAGTCCAAGTTCATGCCGTGAACGGCGTTTTCGCCGCGCCGCGTCGGAGAATCGATTTGGCTCCAATCCGTGTACGTATGGCTCCAGAACGTGGTCCACCACGCGTCGTTTAACGCTTCGAGCGTGCCGTATCTGTTTTTCAGCCAGCCGCGGAACGCTTCCTGGCAATAGCCGCAATGGCATTCGCCGCCGAATTCGTTGGAAATATGCCAGCCGATGACGGCCGGATGGCTTGCGTAACGCTCGGCGAGCTTGCGGTTGATGATCGCCGTTTTCTCGCGGTATACCGGCGACGAGAAGCAATGGTTATGCCGCGCGCCGTGCAAATTGCGGATGCCGTCCTCGCTAACGCGCAGCACCTCCGGATATTTCTGCGACATCCAAGCCGGACGGGCGCCGCTTGGCGTGGCGAGCAGCGCGAAGATGCCGTTTGCGGCGAACCGGTCGAGCAGCGCGTCCATCCAATCGAACGTAAAGACGCCTTCCTCCGGCTCCAGCGCCGCCCAAGCGAATATGCCCACCGACATCACATTGCTGCCGGACAGCTTCATGAGGCGGATGTCCTCCTCCAGCACCTCCGGATATTTCAGCCATTGATCGGGATTGTAATCGGCCCCGTGCAGCATTTTCGGTATTTTCGAACTGATCGGCTCATATTTCTTCGTCATTTGCAAAATAACCTCCAATAGGATCTTGTATAAAGCGGTGAATGCGATTACTATAACTATATTCAGATTATATAGGGTCTAAATTTCAAATAAAATACTATTATATTCTTATATACTATCAAAATATGAACATAGGAGTGTCTAAGCTTGGATACGATCGCCTTTCCCACCTTAACCGAAGCCGACAGGCAGCTGCCCGTCTACCTGACCATCGTAGGCCACTGGGACAATCAGGAGCCGATCGACCGGAAGCAAGGGTATCCGGACTACCAATGGCTGCAATGCGCGTCCGGCGAAGGGGAGCTTCGTATCGGGGACCGCACCGTTCGCGTCAAAGCCGGGCAAGGCATTTTTCTGTACCCCGGAGTACCGCATCAATACTATACCGTCGAGCCGCCGTGGGACATCCATTTTATAAGCTTCAACGGCGCGTTGACGGAGACGCTTGTCCGGCAGGCGGGCATCACGGAATCCGGCGTTTATACGGCCCATGACGGCGATTTGCTCGTTTCCCATATCAAAAGCGCTTATGCGCTGGCGCAGTCGGAGCGTTCGTTTTTGGCGCTGGAATGCTCCAAGCTCGTCTATATGTTTTTGCTTGATTTGATCAAGGTCGTGCAGGTCAGCCCCCAATCCGGCGAGCAAACGATCTCGAAGCTGCAGCCGGTTATTCGTTACGTCGAATCCCGGATCGACCGGCCGATTACGATCCGCGAGCTTGCCGATCGCATCGACGTGACGCCGCAATATTTATGCCTGCTGTTCAAAAAAACGATGAAAATGCGCCCGATGGAATACGTCAACCGGGAGCGGATCAACCGGAGCAAGGAAATTATGTTTCTTGAAAGCGACGTACGGATGAGCGAAGTGGCGAAACGGGTCGGCTTTGACAGCGCAAGCTATTTCAGCTCGGTGTTCCGGCGGATTGAGGGCTTAAGCCCCGAGCAATTCAAAAAAATGCACGGCATGCGCTAGTCCTTTTGGAGGAATCGCCGACCACAAATCCGCATATAACAAAGTTTAATATAATGCTTATATTTTCAGATTGCAGAAAAACAACAACGCCAATATAGTAGAAGATGAACCGGAGGTATACGATAATGTCCTTAAAACGTCTTGTATCGGATACGATTGAAAAGCAAGCCGAAACGTTCAAAGCGATATCCCGTTCCATCGGGCGCAATCCCGAGCTGGGACACCGGGAATACGAGGCCGCCCGGCTGCTTACCGCGGAGCTGGAAAAGCAAGGCTTCTCCGTCGAGCGCGGCACGCTTGGACTTGAGACCGCTTTTATCGGCAGCTATTCCGCCGTCAAGCCCGGTCCGACCGCCGCGTTTCTGTGCGAATACGATGCGCTGCCGGAGCTGGGACACGCCTGCGGCCATCACCTCATCTGCTCGATGAGCCTGGCGGCCGCCGTCGGCTTGAAAGCCGCCGTTGACGAGCTTGGCGGTACGATCCGCGTATACGGCACGCCGGCGGAAGAAACGGCGGGCGCCAAGGTGACGATGGCGGCGGCAGGGTTGTTCGACGACTGCGACTTCGCCCTGATGGCCCATCCTTATTATTCGTTCGAGAAATCCGGCGAATCGTTGGCGATGGACGCCGTCCGTTACGAATTTGCCGGGAAAGCGGCCCATGCCGCGGCCAGCCCTCACGAAGGCGTCAACGCGCTTGACGCGGTGATCCAGCTGTTTAATGCGGTGAACGCGCTGCGCCAGCAAGTGCGGAGCGACGCTCGCATCCACGGCATTATCGACAACGGCGGCAAAGCGCCCAACATTATTCCGGACTATGCGTCGGCCAAATTTTATATCCGTTCCGCCAGCCGCTCCTATACGAACGAACTTGCGGCGAAGGTGCGCCGCTGCGCCGAAGGAGCGGCTCTGCAGACGGGAGCCGCGTTAACGGTGACCAACTACGAGTTGTCCTACGACGAGCTGCTGACGAACGAGACGCTGTCCGAACGGTTTACGGCCAACCTGCTCGAAGGCGGGGTGCGGCCGGAGGAGATCGAGACCGGCAAGGATCACGGCTCGCTTGATTTGGGCAACGTCTCGCTGCGCTGCCCGGCCATTCATCCGTACGTCAAAATCGTCGAACAGCGCTATTCGCTGCATACGCCGGAATTTCGCGACGCCGCAATGACTGAGCAAGCGCTCGACCGCATGATTTTCGCGGCCCGGATGCTGGCGGCCACCGCCTACGACGTATTCGCGGACCCGAAGCTGCTGGCCGCCATACGCGCCGAGTTCGAGGCGAGCGTCCGGCGCCGGCTGTCGTAACGATCGCCCCCGCCGGGGCGGCCATTTTTGGAGGGAGGATAAGCCATGGAAGCCGTAAACGAAAAAGTCGCCTACGAGAACCCTCTTCTATCGCTGCGCATTTTCAGCCCCAATCGGGACAGCGCCGGTTTGACGAACTGGCATTACCATCGCCAATTGGAGCTTTTATACATCATTGATGGAGAGCTGCACGTCGACATCGAGGACGAAAGCCACCTCATCGGCCCCGGCGACGTCATTATTGTAGGCGCTTCCCAACTGCATCGCGACCGAAGCGTCGGAGCCCTCAATTATATCGTGCTGCAGTTTGACCTGGAGCAATTTTTTGACCACAGCACGATTCCGTACATGCGGTATTTTTCCGAAACGAAAAATCCGCTGAGCAAAGCCAATTATATTTTCCGCGAAAATCCGGAAGTCAACGCCGCGGTAGGCCGGTGCATCAACGCCATTCTCGACGAGGCGACGCGCAAGGACACCGGCTACGAGCTTGCCGTCAGCATGCTGATCAAGCAAATCCTGCTGCTGCTGCTCCGCAACGACAGCCGCAAAGCGCTTGTCGAGCAGGACGAATTCGACCGGATTCGGCTTGGCCCCGTGCTCGACTATGTCGAAGGCCATCTGACCGGACGGATTCAAGTCGACGAGGTATGCCGGATCGCGAATATGAGTTATTTTTATTTCGTGAAGTTTTTTAAGAAGGCGATCGGCATGTCCTTTACGGAATATGTCAATTACCGCAAAATCAAATGGGCCGAGCGCATTTTATTGACCAAAGATTTAAGCATTTCCGAGGTTGGCGAACGGATCGGAATGCCGAACATGGCGCATTTTTACAAGATGTTTAAAAAATACAACGATTGCTCCCCCAAGCAGTTCCAGCGGAAAATGCTCGATTGGAACCGGCAATAACAAAACCTTTATCGAGGTCAATACGAGATAAGCGCAAAAAAAAGGAATGGACGGCAACCGATTTCGGTCCCGTTCATTCCTTTTTTCAACTCGGCCGCGTCAAGCCGCAATTCAGTGGCCGACGGTCGATTATTTGGGCATCACCAGCTTATAGCCGACGCCGCGGATCGATTCGATCTGAACCGACTCCTGTCCGAGCTCGAGCTTCTTGCGTAGCGAGCTGACATGCACGTCGACGGTCCGCTGTCCGCCGATGTAATCGAAGCCCCAGACGACGTTCATCAGATCGTCCCGCGTAATGACCATGCCCGGGCGCTGCACCAAATAAAGCAATACCTCGAACTCTTTCGGACGAAGCGGAACGAGCTCGCCCCCCAGCACCACTTCGTATTTCTCCGGATAAATCGATAGATCCCCGACCGTAATGACCTTTTCGTTCGACTCCGAAGGCTTCAGATCGTCCTGCTGGGTTCGGCGGAGCACGGCGGACACCCGCGCCAGCAGCTCGGCGACGCCAAACGGCTTCGTAATATAGTCGTCCGCCCCATGCTTAAGACCTTGCACCACTTCTTCTTCCGCGTTGCGCGCGGTCAGTATGATCACCGGCGTCTTCGTACCGCTCTGGCGAAGCCGGTTCAGCACCTCAAAGCCGTTAAGCCCGGGGAGCATTATATCGAGAATAATGAGGTCGAAGCTTTGCTGCAGCGCAGTTTGAAGTCCTTCCCCTCCATGGTCGATAACCGTCGTTTCGTAGCCTTCTTGCGACAAATTATAAGACAATAGCCGAGCCAGTGTCGGCTCGTCCTCAATGACGAGCACCTTATGCGGCATATTCAGACAACTCCCAGCTTCGCGAATGTTCGCTACTCTATTTTTCTGATACGTTTATTTTATCCCGTAATGGCCGACTCCTGCAATACAGGTAAAACAATTGTAAATGTCGAACCCTCGCCTACCTCGCTCGTGACCGTTATTGTCCCTTTATGAAGTTCAACCAAATGCTTTACGATGGATAAGCCGAGTCCCGTACCGCCGGAGCTGCGCGAACGCGCTTTGTCCACCCGGTAGAACCGTTCGAAAATACGCGGCAAATCCTTTTTCGGAATGCCGATGCCGGTATCGCTGATCGAAATGGCGATGTGGTCCTCGTCCAGGCTCCGGGCCCGAACGAGAACTTTGCCGCCTTCCGGCGTATAGCTGATGCCGTTCGCAAGCAAATTCATCATAATTTGGCGAAGCCGGTCCTCGTCCGCTTCGACGTAAAGTCCTTCCTCCAGATCGGTCTCGACGGAAATCGCCTTTTTTTCCGCTTGCGCGGCGATGACTTGCACCGTTTTATCGATAAAGGCGTCTATCTCAATAGGCGAAAACACAAGCGGAACCCTGCGGGACTCCACCTTCGACAGCTCCAGAATATCGCCGATAAGCCGGTTCAGACGGTCGCTTTCGTCAAAAATAATTTGCAGAAACGACCGCGCCGTTTCTTCATCTTTCACGCCGCCGCTAAGCAGCGTCTCCGCAAAGCCTTTGACCGCGGCGATCGGCGTCTTCAGCTCATGGGAAACGTTCGCCACAAACTCGCTTCTGACGCGTTCCAGCCTGCGGACGGCGGTCACGTCCTGCAGCACGAGCAGCACGCCGGCGAATTCGCCGTTTTCCGAATGTACCGGCACAAGATTCAGCTCCAGCAGCCTCTCCTCCGGAAAATAAAACGTAATCTCGTCCCGAATCAGCTTGCCGTTCGTCAATCCTTCTTGAATCATCTGGGAAAGCTCGTATTGCTGCTTGGCTTCCGTATAGTGCCGCCCGACCAGCTCGCGCGCCGAGAAGCCCAACACTTCTTCCGCCCGCCGGTTCATCAGCAGAAACCGACCGGACCGGTCGATCATGACGATGCCGTTGATCATATTGTCCAGAACCGTCTCCAGCTGCGATTCGTTCCGCTGAATCCGGTTCATCTGGATTTGAAGGCTTTCGGCCATCGCATTTATGGCATGGCCCAGCTCTCCGATCTCGTCCCGCTTCCGTACCTTAACCCTCGCTTTATAATCCATCTTCGTAATCCGTTTGGCTACGTTCGTAATTTGCTCGAGCGGGAGCGTCAAGCTTTGCGCGATTTTATAGCTGATTAACCCGGCGGCCGCAAAAAGCAGCAGCAGCCATCCGATTAGCGCGGCCCATAGCTGGGTAATGCTCTGTTCGACGTCTTTCAGGCTCATGGATAGACGGATAACCGGCGATGCCGGATTCGAGGCATCGACCGGAATGGCGACATACAGCAAATTTTGCGTCAGCGTTTCGCTTTTGCGAATGGCCAGCCCTACGCCGTCCTTATGTGCCTCGACAATTTCCGCGCGGGTGGCGTGATTTTCCATGGTCGCCGGATCGTGATCGGAATCGCCAAGCACGGTGCCGTCTCCGGCTATAAAGGTGACGCGGGCATCGGCGTTTTGTTTCAGCGCCAAGGCTTCCTTCGTATAATAATCGAGCAGCTCCTCCTTCGAGCCGCTCTCGGGCCAATCCATCTTCGAGACGATAATCCGCATCTCCCGAATCATGCTTTCCTCCAACGCGTGAATATGGCTGTCCTTGAAGGTTTTTGCCATAATGAGACCCGCCGCGCTGACGGATAAAGCGACCAATACAATCATAATTAACGTCAAACGATTGCGGAAACTGTTCATCACTGCCAATCACTCCTTGCCCATGTTCCGTCCATGCCTTCCTTATCGTACATGCCCGGCGGTTATAAGCCAATAGAAGCTTTATTAATTTATTGTAAATTTCTTGACGTTTTCTATAACGCCTACACCGTCAAAACTTATTCTCCCCCTAATCGATTGCTGCCTTCCTTTCCCCATTTTGTTGTCCTGCCTCCCCTTTCTAAGTCCTATCCTCTTTCATTTTTTTGTCCTGTTTATCTTCGTTGTCCTTGAAAAGCTAACGCTTACCTATCTTCTCCTCGTTTTTCCTTGCCTTTTCTTTCCTTGCCCCTCCTTCCCGTCAATTGCCAGGTCCCCCTGCTGGCAGGGCTGAACAAATCGCATTATAATGGGCCTGTAGGGCGTTGCCCGCGGAAAGGAAGCAGCCGATCATTATGAAAAACGGTAAATTTACGAATACCATTATTCAAATGCAATTCGTACCCCGATGGAGCGAGTATGCCCCCAGATTCGAAGACAATGCGGCGAGCCACAGCTTTCGCTGTGCGGCCGTTGCGATTTTGGCCGGGCTTGCCGAGGAGATGCTGTTCGAACGGCCCATCGACAAGCTGAAGCTTGTATCCCGTGCGCTCTGGGCGGATTTGAGCAACACGTTAACCGGATCGATCAAGCATGCGACCAAAAAAGAAATGCATGTCGCCGGCCATATTCGCGCGATGGAGCAGGAGTTAAGCAAAGAAATCGTTTCCTATCTGTCGCGTTCGCTGCAGCAGGCCGCTTACGACGCCATTGTCAACGCGCAGGACGATACCCGTGTCGGCAGGCTTGTTGAAGCGATCGACACCTTCGACGCTTTTTTATTTTGCCACCGGGAAGCTGCCTACGGCTCCAACCCTTTTTTCCGCAGCAAAGTTCAGGAGCTTCGAAGCAAAATCGACACCTACGACATACCGTCCATCAAATGGTTGATTGCCGAATTCGATAAGCAAGATGGCGTCCGCGAGTTTCTCGACAATATTATGAACCTCGATACCGTTCAACGCTGGAACGGCAGCTACAATCTGGTGCCGGACAATGACGCGACGCATTCCTTCCGGGTCGCATCGCTCGCATTGTTTAACGGGCTGCTGGAGCGGGAGCGGTTCGGCTTGAAGCATATTAACCTTTACCGCCTTGTAGGCAAGTCTGTTCTGCACGATCTGCCCGAGATCGTCTCCGGCGACGTCGTTTCGAACATTAAGCATCGCAGTCCCGAGCTAAAACTCGCGTTCGAACAGTACGAGAGGCAAACGGCCGAAAACATGATCGCCCGTCTGCCCGCTCCGTTCCACGAAACAATGCTCGACCTGATGGCCGATCCCAAATCGTCCGATTACGAAGGGGTCATGGTCGATATCGCCGACAAGCTGGACGCTTTAATAAAAGCCGGGCTCGAAATGCGGAATAACCCCCGTTATGCCGAAACCTATTACGATCAATTGGTAAGCATCCAACACCGATTCGAGAATCCATCCGTTATTTTTTTCTTGGCCTACATTTTGCATGATCTGACCTATTCCAACTTCGCCAATTAAAGAGTCATGAAAAAAGATGGCTTGATCCCTTTTGGATTGCTGCCGTCTTTTTTCATGCCGACTTCCATAAGACTCCTCTCCGCCAACGACTTGCTTATCGCAGTCCTTTTAGCCGCTATCCCCTTTGCTCAGTTCAACCATTCTTCACTCTCTTTTCGTATCGGTCCTATCGCTCACGCAAGCTTTAAGCTGCTATTTGCTGTCCTTTTAGTCGCTATCCCCTTTGCTCAGTTTAACCATTCTTCACTCTCTTTCGTATCGGTCTTATCGCTCACGCAAGCGGCAAACTGCTATTGGGTTGTCCTTTTACCCGCTATCCCCTTTACTCAGCCTATGTTCATCCAGACCATAGATAGTCGTCAGTTTCACTTGAAACAGGAACATATGTTTGGTATAATTAATGAGAACATATGTTCGAATTTCATCAAAGGAGGACCCGGAGATGCAGGAGCTTCTACATCAATTCGAAGAGCAGTTTGAAACGCCCGAGGATTGTTATTCGTTTCTGCTCCAAATCAAATGGCCGGGCGGATTCGAGTGTCCGCGTTGTTCGCATAGACAATGCTACGTTATCGCAACCCGCAAGCTGCCCCTTTACGAATGTCGGGACTGCCGGTATCAAGCCTCGTTAATTTCAGGCACCGTCATGGAAAAGTCCCGAACCTCGCTGCGTAAATGGTTGCTTGCCTTGTATCTTTTTACACACCCTTCAATTGATGGCCTTAATGCTGTCCGGCTTGCCGAATGCTTGAAAGTTACTTATAAAACGGCCTGGTCGATGCTTCACAAAATCCGTCAAGCCGTGTCTCAGTTCGATGATGCCAAGCCTTTGGACGGCAAAGTTGATGTTATCGTTACTCCCTACTGCAGGCCGCTTCTCGGGTCTCTCGAACCTCATCCAAAGGAAAGTCCGGTTATTGTCGGGGCCAATCTGAATGAAGCTTCGAACGAAGCATCCGTAATAAAAATGAAGATTGCAGAACGTTCGATGCTCCGCGCAACGAATGCTTGCTTTCTATTTCCTCAAGGAGAGCAATGGTTTACATCGTGCCACTCTTCGGAAACGGCCTCCGTAACCTATATTCGGAAACCCATCGATTACCGTCCGCAAACCATTGTTCTGCGTCAACTTGCCAAACAAGCACAAAAATGGATGGCCCGACTTTATCGCGGGATCAGCGGCCCTCATTTGCAGTCTTATTTAGACGAGTTTTGTTTCCGTTATAACAGCCGATCCCCTAAACATAATCAAAACGAGTCCAGCTTTCATCATCTTTGTGCAGCTTCGTTGTTGCATTCTAGAAAGATCTCATAGATAAAGATTGCTATGATGGACCTGCGTTTGGAGCTTACTCTTTTAGGGATGCTCTCTTAGGGATGCGCTTTTGGAGGTGTGCTTTTCGGGGTTGCGCTTCTCGGCGTTGCGCTTTTCGGGGTTGCGCTTCTCGGCGTTGCGCTTTTTCGGGGTTGCGCTTCTCGGCGTTGCGCTTTTCGGGGTTGCGCTTCTCGGCGTTGCGCTTTTCGGGGTTGCGCTTTTGGGGATAGTGCCATGGCTTTGCCTTGGACTTTTAATCCGGGTTGTACCTTCGGCTCTTGTTGGAGGCTGCTATTGGATTAGTATCGAGCATTTGCTTTGTGCTCTGGGTTCTACCTTGGACTCGTGCTGAGAGCTTGCTTTTGTCTTGTGCCTCCAGCCTTTGATTTATGCTCTGGGTTCTACCTTGGATCCGTATTGAGAGCTGGCTTCTGAACTTGTGCCTTCCGACTTTGATTTCAGCTGTTGCTCTGGATTCTGCTATGAGAGCTCGTGCTCCGTGGTTAGCCTTTGAACTTGTGACGCCAGCCTTTTGTCTTGAATCTGAGTTTTGGGTTGTTGCCCTGAGTTTGGGCTCTGGACATAGATTGAACTTGTGCTTTGTGTGCTTGGGCTTTATCCATCGGCTTTATCCATGGGCTTTATCAATCGGCTTTATCAATCGGCTTTATACTTTAACTTTATACTTCGGCATTATACTTTGGCTTTATACTTTGGCCTTTAGTCGCCGTAACTTAACGTCTTGCTTTGAACCGGTTTTTTGGACTTGCTACTGCTTTAATGAAAACTTCTTGAAACTCTGAGTCACAAACAGTTCTAGTTGTAGTTTTATTTTCATCTCCTGAGCTAACGGGATAGCGGCGTAAAGGAAGCAAAATGATGAAAAGCATTAAAAAGCATTGTTCGTTGACGCAATTGCTTCGATGCTGCGATTATCCTGAGTTAAAGGGATAGCGGCGCAAAGAAAGTAAAACGTAAACATAGATAAAAATTTGCTGCCGCAGTTCGCCTTGAGCCTTCTTTAGTTCGTCCTAGAATGACAGCCTAAAGAGGCAGACGCATCAACGTCCGCCACTATTTAAGGACACGAATAGTTAAAGTTAGGTCATGAAATGGCGCTCCAGCCGATAGGGTAGGCCGGCGAGAGCTCAAGCGGAAGCTTGCCGGTCGGAACCAGTTTGCCGGTAAGTACTTTGGCTGCCGATTCCAATGCGAGCGGGCGACATTCATAGGTGGCCAAGTATACTTTTACACTCGGGTAATGATTCAAATCGTGCGGATTTCTTACGGATACGGCTACCGTACGGTCTCCGGCCAGTTTAATGGCCTGCTGAGCGACTCGGCGTTCGGTTTCGTGTTTGGCCGCATCGTAAGTGACGACAACGATCTGTTCGAATCGCTCCAGTCCTTCAAGCGGATCTTCGCCGGACATCGAACGCTCCGTTACGTCCGAAAGACGCTCCGACAAATATCCGGATAACGTTCCGTCTCCGGAAAGCATCTCGTCCGCAACGGAAACGGGAACGATATCCGGCCATAATACGAGCGTTCGAGCGGAACGTCTTAGCGGAAGCAAGCCGCCTTCGTTTTTAACGAGCGTAACGGAAGCTTCGCTCCATTTACGGGCAACCGATTTGTTGTCGGAACTGCCGATCAGTTGTGAAACTTCCTTCCAAGGGCGCAGCGGGCGAGACAATTCAAGCTTTTCCTTTAAGCGCAAAACCCGGCTTAACGCTTCATCGATACGGGATAGTTCCAGTTCTCCGCTTTCGACCGCCGCTACCACCGCTTCCAGTGCGGCAACTTGCTTCTCGTACGTATGGCTGACCAACACCATGTCGGCACCGGCTTTCAACGCCATAACGGCTCCTTGGCCCGGGCCGAACAGCTTGTTGATCGCGTCCATCTCCAGACAATCGGTGACAACTACCCCGTCATAACCAAGCTCTTCGCGCAACAGCCCCGTTAGAACCGGGGCAGATAACGTGGAAGGGAGGCCTGAGGGATCAAGCTTTGGCAAGCTTACGTGAGCCGTCATAATAGCATCCGTTCCCGCGGCAATCGCGGCGCGGAACGGCGGCAATTCGATCGCCTCCAGCCGTTCGCGCCCATGCGGCAAGGTCGGCAAGGAATGATGAGAGTCGATATCGGTATCCCCGTGCCCCGGAAAATGCTTCACGGTCGCGGCAATCCCGGAGGCTTGATACCCTCTGACCGCTGCCGTGCCAAGCCTGGCGACTACCGAGGCGCTGTCGCTGTACGATCGAACGTTAATAACCGGATTGGCCGGGTTATTGTTGACATCAAGACATGGCGCATAATTCATCGTAATGCCCAGCAATCGAAGCTCTTCTCCGCAAACGCGGGCTGTCTCATAGGCCCCTTCCGAAGAGCCGGTTGCGCCGATCGCCATATTGCCCGGCATAAGCGTTACGCCATCCGTCAACCTTGCCACCATCCCGCCTTCTTGATCTATCGCCGTCAAAAGCGGCGGCCTGCCCGCGGCCTCGGCGATTTGTTTCAATTGGCCCGATAATTCATGAACCTGTTTCGCGTCTTTAATGTTGCGTGAGAAATAAATGGTGCCTCCTATGCCGTATTCCTCAATAAGCCGGCGTATCTGTTCGCTTGGCTCAAACCCATGAAACCCAAACACAAACAGCTGCCCCGCCTTTTCTTTGATCGTCCATTTTTCCGTGTTCCACTTATGCCCCATCATTCCGCTTTTCTCCTCCCGTATTAAGCCTGGAAATCTGATTGGTTTCCTCTTCGGTTGCATCGTGTTATGCCGGACCCGGGTTGATATATCGGCTTGCTTCTTCTATTCGTGTTGCCTACCCGCTATGCCGAATTTGCTCCGGAAATCGCTTGGGTTGTCGCCGGTGTATTTGATGAATACCTTCGTAAAGTAACGCCGTTCGGCGTAGCCCACTTCCTTCGCGATTTGCGTAATGCTTGTTTGCGTTTCCGAAAGAAGCTGTTTCGCTTTTTCCATCCGTTGTCTCGTAACGTATTCGATAAACGTGACGCCAAACGTTTGTTTGAACAACAAGCTAAAGTAAGAAGGGCTCAGTCCTACATGGGTCGCCGCTTCTTCCACGCTAAGGTCGCGGTACAGGTTGCGCTCCAGAAACAAGCGCACCTCTCTCATGAGCCGCTCCGACTGCTTCTTCTTATCCAGCGACCGTTCCCCAAGCGCGGCGGTGACCTGCCGGATTACGGCCAATAAATCTTTGACGGCGAACCGATGATCAAGCTTATGCCAGAGGCGATCCTCATTTTCTTTGCTGAGCGCCCCCATCTCCTTTAATTCCCGAACCATATTCAGCATGAAGTAATGGAGCATAGGCATAATTCTGCCGCGCGACTGTTCGCTCATGTTCTGAAGCTGAGTAGACAGGCTCCCGAGCTCGCGTTCGATGCCCGGCGCGTCTCCGCGCTTAATCGCGGCCGCCATTTGCCCGGAAATATCAAATATCGCCTGATTCGCCTGCGAAAGCCCGGTACGGTCCGAGGAGACGATCATGACCTCCTGCGTATTCGGAGACAGCATCATGCATAGCTGAATTTGCTTGTATGCGGAAGAAAGCTTTTCAACGGACAAGACATCGCGGTAAACGGCGGCGTAAAACGCGAGCTTGACATGAGTCCTTAACGCGGAAAGAAGGGCGATCGCCCATTGCTGCGTTTGATCCAACGAGCAGTTGTCCGTTTCTTCGCATGCGATCAGCACGCACCATTCGCCGTCCCTCATTTGGATTACGGCATGTCTTAGCCCGGTTTCTCTCAATTGGTCGCGAAGAACGTTGCAAACGGCGAAATTCCAAAGCTTGCGCTCCTTGTCCTCCCAGCCGCGCCAATCCTTCGCTTTCTCCGAGCCGATATCCATGTCGAGCACGATCAAAACATAGCGCCGCTCAAGCAGCCGGCGCTCATCGCCTTCGTAAAGCCAACCGCCCGCGCCGGGATCCGCGTAATCCATGAGAATATCGTAAAGCAGCTTTTCGCTCACAAGATCAAATATTTTGCCCAGCTTCTGCTTCTCTTCGTTCTCCTGCTTGATCCTGCTCCGACGTGCGGACATAATCCGGGCGATGACGCCCGTCAGCTCGTCGTACGGAATCGGCTTCAGCATATAATCTTTAACGCCGTATTGAATGGCGCTTCGCGTATAACTAAAGTCTTGATAGCCGGACAGCATAATGATGTCGCAGCCCAGATCTTTTTCCCTTATGATGCGGACCAGCTCCAAGCCGTCCATCAGCGGCATCCGAATGTCGCATAAGACGAGGTCGATCGGTTCGGATTCCAGCCGCTCCAAAGCTTCAAGGCCGTTTCGGGCAACGCCGGCAACCGTCAGCCCCAGCATTTCCCAAGGAATGACCTTCTCCAAATTGCGCGTAATATGCGGCTCGTCGTCTACAAGCAGAACTTTGCCGTTCATGTTTGCCCACCTCTGTTCTTCGGGATTACG
Organism: Paenibacillus thailandensis; assembly: GCF_042685365.1. NCBI lineage: Bacteria > Bacillati > Bacillota > Bacilli > Caryophanales > Paenibacillaceae > Paenibacillus > Paenibacillus thailandensis. The sequence continues at coordinate 162,070 of NZ_JBHUMY010000032.1, forward strand.
CATCGGATCAGCGTGCCCCAGCCCTTCTGGCTGCAAATCGTCATCCCATAACCCGAACCGTAATGGATGCGCAGCCGGTCGGCTACATTGCCGAGTCCAAGCCCTCTCCTCTCGCCAAGCTCGGCTGCCTGGCCGCCTCCGTGGCCGTTCGAACGGGTTATTGCCGTGCTGCCAGCGCTGCCGTTAAATTTCAAAAGCGCGTCTTCGCTCATCCCTACACCGTTGTCCTTAACCGTAAAAACGAGCTGATTGGCTTCTACCTCCACCTTAATCTGAATTACGCCCGTACCGTATTCGATTCCTTCAAAGCCGTGTTGAATGCTGTTCTCGACAAGCGGCTGCAGCGTCAGCTTCAATACCGTATACTCCAAAGCTTCCTCCGGCACGTCCAGCTCGTAAACAAAAAGATCTTCAAATCTGTATTTCTGGATTTCCAAGTAGCTTCGGACGTGCTCGATTTCCTGCATGACGGACAGCTCCTCCGATTGATGCAGGCTTGTGCGAAGCAAATTGCTGAGCCGGCGGACCATGAGCATAATTTTTTGTCCGTCGTTTTGCGCTGCAAGAGCATTGATCGATTCCAACGTGTTAAACAAAAAATGCGGCTTGATCTGGGCCTGCATCAGCATCATTTCGGCATGCTGCTTGCGCTCCTGCTCGCTTCGGACTTCCGTAAGCAAAGAGCCGATTCTTTCGATCATGCTGTTGAAGCTGCTGGCGAGCAGCACCGTCTCGTCCTTGCCTTGGGCGGGTACGCGGATATCCAGCATGCCCTGCTCGACGAGCCGCATTTTGCGAACGACGCGAATGATCGATTTCGCTACGCGGCTTACAAAAAATACGTTGAATAATATGGCCGACAGCACGCATAGCAGCGTGATCATGCCTATCCATTGGACGAACCGCTCGTTTTCGTTCGTCAGCGAGTTCCACGGTTTGATCGACACAAGCACCCAGTCGTTCATATTCAAGCTGTATGCCGAAACGAGGCTGTCTTCGCCCTTGAAATTCGTGCGGGCGCTTGAATAATGTCCGGTCTGCTCCAGATTGACGGACGTATAGCTGCCGATATTGCGGCCCTCCAACTCCTTGCCGCTGTCCAGCAAAATAACGCCTTGACGGTTCAAAATGACATATCGGTCCGTCGGTCCCCCGGGTGACGGATTCAAAAACGTCTTCAGCATGGCATACACTTCTTCCGTCTTGTATTGCGTCACCATGACGCCAAGATCGTTAAACGTCGCCATATCTTTGACCAGCCTCATTTGCGTAAACAGCGGAGGCTCCACCCCTGTCAGCCCTTGCTGCTCGTACGGACCGATCCATAACGGCCGGCCCCCAAGCTTCAGCGCTTCCGCATAAAGCGGATGCTCCTTCAAAGTATCGAAATCGATCGGACGAAACGTCTTCGGATCGTTCCGAAACGCCTGAAACATCGTGCCGTCCATCGCGTAGAGGACGACGTAGCTGACGGCCGGATGCTGGAACAAGATGCGCTTCATCTCTTTTTCCGCTTGATTGATGGCAATGATTGCGCCCGCATCGTCCTTGTTCACCCGCGAGCTGTATTTGAGCGTATCCTGCACTTCCGAGCTTGTCAGGTTGCCGTCCGACAGCTGGTCCAGCTCTTTAAAGAAATAACCGATGTTACCCCCGACAGCTTTTAACGAAATCTCCGTTTGTTCGCTGTACTTTTTCTCCAGCAGCGTTTCCGAATGCAAAAAAGAGACGATGCCAAGTCCGATCATCGGAATGACGACCAGAACGATAAAGGCGAGCATCAGCTTCGGTCTCAAGTTCATTTCGATCGGTCCCCTCCCGAATAACAGCCCGCTATTGCTTCCGTCACGCTCCCCCGGTCGCGTCAATGACTCGCGTTGGCATCGTCCTGCGACTCCTGAATTTGCGCCGCAACCTGCTCGGGGGTGCTGACTTTGCCGATCAGCCTTTGCAGGCCGACATTGATATCGGCGCCGACGCTGGGCTGCACGATCGCATCGTATGCTTGCCACGAGGAGGTGGCGTTTGCCATCACCTGCAAAATTTCGGCCGTCAAAGAATCGATGCCCGACAGGTCGGACAGCTTCATCGACGGCAATACCTTCGCCTTGACCAGCGTTTCCTTCTGCACTTCTTCGGTGTAAAAATTGGCGATAAACTTCGCGGCCATCGCAATCTGTTCCTCGCTCATGTTGGCGGAAAAACCGAACCCGTTCGAGTAGGAAGCGTTAATCGAGGTTTGATCTCCAGCGCCCCCGGGTATGGCCGGGAAAGCGAAATAGCCGATCCGCCCTTGGAGCTGCCCCGCTTCTTCGCCGGTAAACCGGCTTACGTCCCATGTTCCCGTAAACACCATCGCCGCTTTACCCGTCAAAAGCTGCGCACCCTGATCCGAATAAGGAAGCTCAAGCGCCCCCTCGGTAAAATAACCTCTGTTCGCGAGCTCGGCGTAATCGCGGAACCCTTCTACGAACGCCGCGTCCGTCCACTTGGCTTCGCCGGTCACCACCTTGTTCAAGGCGTCGATGCCGACGTTGCGCTCCATCACCGTATTCCAAAGCATGCCGCTTACCCAGCCGTCCTTGGCGGCAAGGCCAAACGGGGTATAGCCGGCGGCTTTTATCCGGTCGGCGGCCGCAAGCAGCTCGTCCCATGTACGCGGGATTGCCAGGTTCAGCTCGGCGAATATTTTTTTATTGTAAAAAATCGCTTCGCTGTATCCGCCGTACGGCAATCCGTAAATTTTGCCGTCGACGGTAAACTCGTCGAGGCTGGCAAATTTGTCCCGGATGCCCAGCTCTTCGACAATCGGCGTCAAATCGAGCATCCTGCCCGCTTTGACGTACAGCTTCAAATCCGATCCGCCGAACACTTCGAATATATCCGGCGGATTGCCGACTGTCATCTCGGCTTTCAGCTTCTGGTCCCGGTTGACGATTTCGTCGATGCCTTCCAGCTTGAACGTCAGCCCGGGATTTTCCAGCTCCGTTTTTCTGACCGCGTTCTCCAATATTTGAAGTCTCGTTCTAGTCGTTTCTTTAATTTGGGTATGCCGAAGCGATAAGGTCACTTCCTCCGGCGCGCCGCCGCTTGGCGATACGCCGGACGGATTGTTTCCGCCGCAAGCGGACGCGACGATCGCGACCCATACGAGCGCAACGGCTGCCACAGCTGCTCTTCTGTTCATCCAACGCCCCCCGGCCAATATATAGTGCTGATTCAAAGCTTCCGTGCCGACTACCCTGCTTCTTCCATTATAGTCTTGAGTCCTTCTTCCGTGGAGGTCAAAAAATATCGTGAAAGGGGGATTATTCTCTTCCGCAAGCTCCAAAAACCTAAAAAAAACAGCCCGCCGGCATAAGCCGGACAGGCTGCGTCAATCTCTACTCTTGTTCCATTTCGAGAATATGTTTGCGGACGGCGTCGTAGAACCGGTTCCACTCCGCGCTGGCTTCGCCGGACCGACCGCCCGGCACGGGTGCAGGACTGTCAGATCCGGTCCGCCGTTCCATCCCCTCTGCCCCGGCCCGCTGTTCGGGCCCGTCTGTCCCGGTCCGTCGTTCCGGCCGCTCAGTCCCGGCCTGCTGTTCCGGCCCGTCCGTTCCGGCCTGTTGTCCCGGCCGGCGCAAACGGTCTTCGCCCGCCTCCTCCGGCCCGCTGCGGCGGATATCCATAACGATGCTTCCTCCTCATCCTTCCGTATCGGGACCTTTTAACGTCCCTGCGCTGCGGCGAGATCCGTTTATCCTTTCAGCCAATCCTTGCGCAGCGCAAACAGCTCTTTCAACTCGTCCGTCGAAAGCTCGGTAATCCACTGCTCCGACGTGCTGACGACCTGTTCGTTAAGCGCCTGCTTCCGTTCGATCATCTCGTCGATTTTTTCCTCCAGCGTGCCGAGCGTCACGAATTTGTGCACCTGCACCTTTCTCGTTTGTCCAATCCGGAAAGCGCGGTCCGTCGCCTGGTTTTCCACCGCCGGATTCCACCACCGGTCAAAGTGGAACACATGGTTTGCCGCGGTCAAATTGAGCCCCGTTCCCCCCGCTTTCAGCGACAGGACAAAAGCGACCGAATCCGACCGCTCATCCTGGAAGCCGGCGATCATTTCGTCCCTTTGCGCCTTGGGCACGCCGCCGTGCAAATAAGGAACCTGTACCCCAAGCTTTTCCTTCAACAGCTTTTGAATCCGATTGCCCATCTCGACGAACTGGGTGAAAATAAGGCAGCGTTCTCCTTCGGCAGCGACCTCCTCGACCATCTCCAGCAAGCGGGACAGCTTGCCGGACCGCTCCGTATCCCAATCGGACGGCCCTTCTTCCTTCGCCGTCAGCAAGGCCGGATGGTCGCACAGCTGCTTAAGCCGCGTCAAAGAAGCGAGAATGAGGCCTCTTCGCTGCATCGGTCCAAGCGTATCGAGCTTATCCAGCAGCTCGGATACGATATTTTCGTAGATGGCTCCTTGCTCCGCCGTAAGCGATATATACGTCTTCGACTCATATTTGTCGGGCAGCGACAGCTGAATGGCCGGATCTTTCTTCACCCGGCGGAGCATGAAGGGCCGGACCCACCGCTGCAGCGACTTGATAAGCTCCTCGTCGCGCGTCTTCTCGATCGGCGCAACGACGGCTCTCCTGAATTCGTGCAGGCTGCCCAAATAACCGGGGTTGATGAAGTCGTAGATCGACCACAGCTCGGTCAGCCTGTTCTCCATCGGAGTGCCGGTCAACGCAAGACGGTGAAAAGCGTTAAAAGAACGAATCGCGGCAGACTGTTTCGTATAGACGTTTTTAATGTTTTGCGCCTCGTCCAAGCATAACGCGTTCCACTCGATTTCCCGCAAATCCTCTTCGTCCAGTTGGGCGAGAGAATAAGAGGTGATGACCAGGTCGGCTTCAGCCGCGGCGTCCCGCAGCGCTTCGCCTTTGTCGCGCTTTGGGCCGTAGTGGACATAAACGCGCAGCCCCGGGGCAAATCGCTCCAGCTCCTTCTGCCAGTTGCCGATCACGGATGTCGGGCAAATCAAGAGCGAAGGTCCCCGGCTGTTCTCTTTTTCCCGCTCGTTCACATAAACGAGATAAGCGATAAACTGAATCGTTTTGCCAAGGCCCATGTCGTCGGCCAGGACGCCTCCAAGCCCGAATCGCCGCAAGAACGCCATCCAGCTCACGCCTTGATGCTGATAAGGGCGAAGCTCGCCGCGCAGGCCGGCCGTCTGCCCGATAAGCGGAATCTCCGTGATGTGCTGCAATTGCTCCAGCCATGCCGAAAGATGCTCGTTCAGCTCGACCTCGGCCCGCAATGCGGCCGCCTCGTCCCCGTCTTCCTCCAGTAACGCTCCGCCGTGCAGATGCATTTCCAGCACATCGCGGAACGACAGTCCTTTTTTCTTGCCGACCCGCTTCATCCACTGCTTGATCTGTTCGATATCGTGCGGGTCGAGATGAACCCACTCGCCGCCGATGTTGGCCAGTCTGCGGTTTTCCGCGGCAAGCCGCATAAATTCGGCCTCCGACAAATCGACGTTGCCGATTGCAAGCTTCCAGTCGAACTGTACGATCTGATTCAAGCCGAACATCGGCTCCGCCGCGGAGCCTACGGAAGATTTCATCTTCGCTTTCAGGCGCAGCCGGCGCGACCGCACCGCCTCCCACCACCCGGGCAGCAGCACCGGAGAGCCGGCTTCAAGAAGGCGCAAGCTGTATTGCTCCAGAAACAGCCAAGCTTCATTGTCCGTAAGCTCGGACCGCAGAAAGCCGGACGCATTCCGGTCTTCCCAGTCCGGCATGACGGACAGCCATTTGGACTGTTCCTTCTCGAGCTTGCCCGGCACGAGCGGCAGCCAATCGGCGGGAATCGGCGAATCCGCCGACTCCGCTTTCCACTCGGCGCCGTCTCTTCGCAGCGGCAGCCAGCTTCCGCCGTCCCGGTCCTGCAGCGCCGGCCGCAAGCGCCAGCCGCGTTCGCCTTCCGGCTCGACCAGCTGCAGCGCCGCGCGGAACGGCAGTCTGTCCTTGCGAACGCCGATCGCGATCAGCCAATCTTCCTCATCGGCCGACTTATGGCTTACCACGGATTCGCCCTGCGTCCGCCCGATTTGCTCCCAGGCTTCCCTGGCTTCGCCGCTTTGGGCGATGACGGCCTCGACCGCTTCGCTCAGCCATCGTTCCGCACCGGGGCTGCCTTCCTCCGCGGCAAGCCGGACCGTCTCCTCCCATTTTCGGGTAAGCTCGGTCTCCGTCTCCGGGAAAGCTGCCTTCCATGCTCGATGCTGCTCCGACCAGCGCTGCCAGTCCGGAATAAACCAGCCGTTCAGCAGCGCAAGCCGGATAAGGCGCGCAAGCTCCATCAAACGAGCCGCGCGGCCGGTCCATTCCGGACGCAGCAGCCGAACCGGCTTCGGAGCGGCCATATAGTCAACGGCGAGCAGCGGCGGAACCATAAGAACATTACGGCCTGCTATAACGGTCTCTTCAATGTCTTCGCCGTACCAGGAAGGCTTATGCCACGCGAAGAGCGCTTGCCGCAGCCTGACCGCCGCTTCCGGCCTCCCGGTTTCAAACAGCACGACAGCGCCGCCTTGCGCGCCTTCCTGCCAATATCCGTCGATGACGGGCGGGTGTGCCCCGGCGCCGATAAATGCTCTCATGAAATGAACTTTCCTTTCCTCAATTCTTCCTGAAGCGCCCGCAGCCGTCCGTGCTTCCGGATGAGGCCGTGCAAATAACGATCCCACACGCCCGTTTTTTTCAGCGTCTTATAAATCCTCTCCAGCTTCTTCAACTGCTTGACCGCCATCCGGTAGCCCTGCCTGTTGCGCGCGGCGATCCATTCTTCGACGGATTGATGATAAAGCGGGATCAGGCAAGCCGGATCGGCTTTCGTTACTTGCTTAACGTCCTGGATGTCCAGATCGTCCGGCCGCACGCCCAGCAGCAGCTGCAAATCCGCCCAATCTCCGTATTTTTCGGTCTGAAACCAATGCTCCGACAGCTCCGAATACGAATACGGGAGCAAATCGGTCATATAGCGGGACCATCTCTCGTTGTCCGGCTGCTCCATGTCCGCTCGTCTGCACAAGGTGACGAAGGAAGCGATCTGCCGCGAATTGCGGCAGGGGAGGACATGCCTGTAAAGGAAAGCCATCCACTGCCCGAAAGCGTCCCAATCCCCCGCCTCGAGCCGCTGCGACGCGCAAGGATAAGCGACCGATTGAATCCGCTCAAACTCGGCTTGCTCCAAATGCCGAATCGCTTCCCGGTCTTCGCGTACGAAATAATGCAGCATCGCAATGACGGTATGAATAAACGTCTTGTTTTTTTCCTGTCCTTCGCCGGCGGCCTCCAGCTCCATCGCGGCAAGCTCGCGCTCCCGCCACTCGGGAAGCTCCGACATTCTTTCGCATACCGCCATATATAAATAAGTCCACTCGAACAGCATCCGCTCCGGCCGAACCGCGCGGCTCTTCGCATATTCCTTCACGAAGTCGGCCCATGCCAGCTCGTCTGCGCCCATTTCCGCGGGTTCGAGCTCGAGCGACAACGTGTAATAATGCTCGACCCAAGGCTCGGCCATGCGGATAAACGACATTTCATGGTAATAGCGGCTGAACGTATCGGCCAGATGAATCGCTTTCTCCGCCTGATTTAACACGAAGGCGACCGAAAGCATCCAGTGCAGCCGCTGCAGCGGTTTGTCCCAATCCCGGGCCGCCCCTTTCAGCGTTTGAAGAACGGGCTGCAGCGCGTGCAGCGAATGATGGCATTTCTTCCATACGTCGCCGTGCTTTCCTTCCATCCAGTCCAGCCATCCGGCCGGGTCGTTTGTCTCCGGCTTGGCTTGCCCGGCGAACGACGCGGCTTGCGGCGTCCCGGCATCGCTGCCGAACTCCGGCTCGAACCGGCCGTTCGAAATCAGCATTCTGGAATGCGCTTCCTCCGCAGCCTCGGACGAATAAGCCGCGGCCAGATAAGTGAAATAAGCGGCCGCCATATGCTTGCAAGGACCGCCTACGGGGCAGGTGCATTTGCTGTATTTGAATTGTCCGGCGTCGAGGCTGACCATGTACATTTCGCCGGAGCCCCGCACGCTTGCGAACAACGTATCTCCGCTCAGAAGCTTTACGCCCATGACGCGATCGTTCAAATAATAATTCCAACCGCGCTCCACGGCCGCTTCCGTGACATTCTCCCGAAGGGAAGCTTCAAGCGTTCGTTCCAAAGATTTGTCAAGCTTAAGCAAGCCGCTCACCTACCGTTCGTTTAACATTCTAATTATTATACCACATTTCGCTCCTCCTACGAGGTTTAGACCGCGGCGGATGGGATAACCTCAAGCGGGTCCCTTCAACAAAAAGCGGCCGTATTTAATGGCCGGTTTAAATAAAAATCCCGCCGATCGGCCGCAATCAACGGCCGATCGGCGGGATCGGGCAATATAGACGATTATAGCGGTATGTATACGACGAACTCCAGCGTATGTTCGGATACGGCGCGAACGGCGATTTCGCCTTTGTAGCCGTCTACGATCGATTGCACGATCGACAGCCCCAAGCCTTGATGGCCGTCTTCCTTCGTCGTGTAGCCGGGGCAAAAAACCGGAGCGGCCGCAACGGACTCAGCGTCCCGGCACCGGTTGCTCACCCGGAGCTCCAGCCGGCCTTCCCGCCGTATCCCCGATATGCCGACCTCTCTTTCCTCCTCCGGCATTTTACGGACTTCGTCGAACGCGTTATCGATCAGGTTGCCGATCACCCGGTTCAGATCGAACGTACGGGTTCCCATTTCCAGCTGTTCCAACCCTTCGAAGCTGCATATGAAGCGAATTTTGAAGGTTTCGGCCTGCGAGATTTTAGAGCGCACGAGAGCCGCCACCGCCGGGTTCCCGATATGGATAATATCGTTCACCGCCCGGATTTCCCCGGTAAGCTCCTTCGTGTACGCAACGAGTTCCTCCGTCTTGTTCAATTCCGCAAGCGCATGAATCGTTTGGACATGGTTGATGAAGTCATGGCGCTGGCCGCGGATGGCCAGAAACATCTGGTTCATTTCTTCGGCATAGGCCGATTGCGTATCCCGCACCGCCTTCTCCTTCGAATGCTTGTACACTTTCATGAAGCCAACTGCGATAACGATGCTTAGAAACGTAATGGCGATAATGATGAGCCCCATATTCAAAAACTGCTTGTTCAGCTCGTTTTGGATCATCCCGTAATCCGATACGAGAGCCAGCACGTAGCTGTCCATTTTGTTCCCGTTTTGATCGGTCATTTTGAGCAGATCGTTTTTGATTTTGACCGGGATGAACATCTTATAGAGCCGCTCGCCGCCGATCCGCATTTCCTTGGCGACCGTTTCCCCCGTTGCATAAGCTTCGGCCACCAGCTTGGCGTCGTCGTCCGCTTTATAGCGATAGGAGCCGTAGGCGACCGGCTGTTGAAGAATATGAACCCGCTTTTCTCCGTTCTCGTTAATCGTTTCGATTTTCCCTTTGCCGAACGTATGGGGATTCAATATCGAGATTTCCTTAAGCGAATCGTTGCGCTTCAGCGTTTCGCCGATTAACCGGCTTACGCCGGTGATGTCTTCGTATCGCTTCAGCCGGTCGTAACCGACAAAAGGATCGATGATGTAATTCGTCGTCCCGTCGTAACAATAACCCCATTTGTTGATGGAATCGACGTCCGTCGTGGCCGTCTCGTATGGACCTGTCCAGAAATTCGGCAGCGTTTGGCCGATCCAACCGGAAGTGACCGCTTGACGGTCAAACAGCTGGTTGAATATATCGAACCACGGCTTCATGTTTTTGGTGCCCTGGCCGATTTCGTTCGGATCGGACGACTTGTACAACACAATGTCGCCTTCCGTCCGCTTCATCAGCGTAATATGACTCACTCCGAGCTTGCCGCTAAGCTCCTCGAGCTGCCGGTTCGTCACCTTCTCCACGTCGGGATCCAGCGCGTACCGGGCCGCTATCGATGCGGCGCGGAGCTCGCGGCCGATCTGATCCTCGAAAAGAATCGACCCGTGCCGCGATTGCTCCAGCGAAAGCTCGATCTGCCCGGCGACCGAAGCCATCTCCTTCCTGAGCGATTGCTCCAGCACGCGTTTGGTCAGCAAGTAATAAGCCGAATTGTTCAATAAAATGATAACGACGATAACGCTGATCGCCGCCAGCCATATATTTCGTTGCATTCTACCGTCATAGCTCCTCCGGAAATCAATGTGCGGCGATTGTCGTCCTCAGCCGAATGCCGATTTTACCCATAAGCGGATGGCGGAAGCGCGTTCGGTCTTTTTTTTGTAACGGGGAAGCAGCCTGTAAACGTTTAAGCCTTCCTTGACCGCCGCTTTAGCTTCTTTGCCGCGGCCCATCTGCTTGTAGATGGAAGCCAGCCGCAGATAGGCTTCGCAGGACGAAGACTGCATCCGCTGAAACGACTCCAATTCGTCCAGCGCTTTCGCCGCGTCGCGGCGGGCGTAATAAGCGGCCAGCCGCAAATGGGGTTCGCCGTATTTGACGCGGGGATTCAGCTCCAAAGCACGGCGGACCGCCGCCACTCCTTCTACCGGATTGCCGGTCTCCATCAGGCAAACGCCGAGATCGTCCGCATATTCCGCCGAATCGGTCATGACGGCCTCTAACGGTTCGAGCAGCTCCCGCGCTTGCCGATACTTCTTCCGCTCCATCAGCAAACGGGCCAGCTCCAGCTTGGACGACACGTCGTTCGGAGACGAATCGATCCGTTTCTTTAATTTGCCGATTTGCCGCAGGCGCCGAAGCGGTTTTACAATGCTGGGCGTTAACCCGATAAACCGGCGTTCCAGCGCGTAGAACAAAACAAGAATAATGATGACGGACACAATCGGATTACCGGTCAAAAAATTGAGCAAAACAAACAGTATAAAAAATTTGCCCATTTTTCCTCCTTAAGCCCCAATAGTCTTATTATCGTTAATCATACCATAGACCTTTCCCGTCCACTATAAGCTCCTCGGCCCGCTCATTCATCATTTCAGACCGCACCGCCCGAATAGCCAGCCTCAATTACAGGAATGATAAGGTAGGGGTTCCAACAAATTCAACGAGATAAAGGAGAATGAAAAGATGACTCACAATCCCGATTTGCCGACCGGCTCCAAAGGTCCGCTTGCCGAAGGCGAAACGGAGCTGTCGCTGACGAACCGCCAAGGCCATCCGATTACAGATAACCAGAACATTCGAACGGTCGGCAGCCGCGGACCGGCAACGCTCGAAAATTATCATTTTATCGAGAAAATATCCCACTTCGACCGGGAGCGCATCCCCGAGCGCGTCGTTCACGGCCGGGGCGCGGGCGCGCACGGTTATTTCGAGGCTTACGGCAAAGTCGGCGACGAGCCGATCGCGAAATATACGCGGGCCAAGCTGTTTCAGGAAAAAGGCAAGCGCACGCCGGTATTCGTCCGCTTCTCGACCGTTATTCACGGCATCCATTCGCCGGAAACGCTGCGCGATCCGCGCGGCTTCGCCACCAAATTTTATACCGAAGACGGCAACTGGGATCTGGTCGGCAACAATTTGAAAATTTTCTTCATTCGCGACGCGATGAAATTCCCGGACATGGTTCACGCGTTCAAGCCGGATCCGGTAACGAACCTGCAGGATATGGGGCGGTTTTTCGATTTTATCGCGAACACGCCGGAGGCGACCCATATGATTACGTTCCTGTTCTCGCCTTGGGGCATTCCCGCCAACTACCGGCAGATGCAAGGGTCGGGCGTCAATACATACAAATGGGTGAACGCGCAAGGAGAAGCCGTTCTCGTCAAATACCACTGGGAACCGCTTCAAGGCATCCGCAACCTGACCCAGAAGGAAGCCGAAGAAATCCAGGGCAAAAATTTCAACCACGCCACGCAGGATTTGTATGAAGCGATCGAAAGCGGGAACTTCCCGGAATGGGAGCTTTGCGTTCAAATCATGAGCGACGGCGACCACCCCGAGCTCGATTTCGACCCGCTCGACGACACGAAGCTGTGGCCGGAGGATAAATTTCCGTTTCTTCCGGTCGGCAAAATGACGCTTAACAAAAACCCGGAAAACTATTTTGCGGAAGTGGAGCAAGCCGCCTTCGGAACCGGGGTGCTGGTGGACGGCCTCGATTTCTCCGACGACAAAATGCTGCAGGGCCGCACGTTCTCTTACTCCGACACGCAGCGTTACCGGGTAGGCACCAACTACTTGCAGCTGCCGATCAACGCGCCGAAAAAACATGTCGCGACCAACCAGCGGGACGGCCAGATGGCTTTCTACGTCGACATTGCGCCGGGCCAAAACCCGCACGTCAACTACGAGCCTTCCATCCTCGGCGGCCTGCAGGAGACCAAACGCGAAGGCAAGCCGCATGAGCCGGAATACAACGCGAAGCTCGTTCGGGCCAAAATCGACCGGACCAACGATTTTGCCCAAGCGGGCGAAACGTACCGCAAGTTCGAGGAGTGGGAGCGCGAAGAGCTGATCCGCAATCTCGGGGACGGGCTGTCCGTTTGCACGCCGGCCGTACGCGAGAAGGTCATCGAATACTTGACGAAGGCCGACCCCGATTACGGCCGGCGCGTAACGGAAGCGGCGAAACAAGCGGCCGAAGCGAAAAACGCCGGGCATATCGGCACCCCGGCCGCTCGCCAAGGGATGGAAATCGCCGAAGAGCTCGGGCATAAGACGGACGGTTATTGAGCTGCAAAACGAAGACCGAACCATTACGGCTTTCCGCAAGCCTCGGTTCGGTCTTTTTTCCCCATTATTCTCCCCGCCAAAAATAACGGCAGCATTTCCGGGGCATGCTGCCTGCTGCTATAAGATATGGTCAAACTTACATCCGTCATCCTTATCTATCCGGAGAAGGCAAACGTACAAGCGAGCTATGAACGCGTGAGGCTGACCGTCAGATTTGGAGTTCCCCAAGCTTAATCAACTCGACAACCGCTTGTGAACGACCTTTAACGTTCAATTTTTGCATCACGTTCGTAGTGTATATTCAAGCACACAATAAAATAACCGCCCAAATGGACGGTTAGACAAGTGGGGAAACGACCTCAACTTCCCCATCAGCTTTAATATCAATTCGATCAACCAGCTTTGCCAGTAACAAACGTGTCTTCTGAATATCCTTATCATATGATTCAATCTTTGTCAGCTCGTCCATTGCAATAATAGCATCGCGCTTGAGTCTGTCGGTATCAGCTCGTTCAGCCTCTTTTTTACGAATTTCCTTTATTTTCGATTCGGCATCTGATATTTCCTTCTCGTACTGCGCTTTCTCGAACTCATATTGGTTTGAGTCGATTTCATTGAGCATGTACTGACGCCTGATCTCGAATAACAGCTTACGGTTCGATTCAACCAGTGATTCAAGCTTCTTGATGTCTTTTGTGTTATTTTTCGTCTTTGAAATTGCACCCTTCACGAGTCTTTCCGATGACTCGATCGCTTCTATTCTTGCTTTAGTTCGTCTCAAAATTTCTTTGATTAAATCATCCCTGAAATCAAAGTATGGAATCCACTTCCCGTTCGAGCAACCATGTTCCCCCATCCTTCTCCTGCGCGAGCACATTAAGTAACGGTATTCCTTCCCCTTTCCCTTTACCTTTGACTGCATGGTAACCATTGCAGATCCACATTCAGAGCAAAAAATCATTTTTGCAAACACATTAACGAATGCCCTGCGGCCGCCACGTCGCCCCATGCCGCCACCACGAATTGAACGAACCTCTTGGGCCCTATCAAAAAAATCCTGGCCAATTATTGCTGGATGAGTTTGAAATTCTGTTTTTTGCCACTCCTGCTTTGGCTTCTGAACAAGCTTCTTGCCGCGGTCCATGAGATCGTTAAGATCGTTATACACTTTCTTTACGGTATGCCGGCCGTATACATTAAAGCCCGTGTAGATTTCATTTTGCAAAATTCTTTGAATACTGGTTATTCCCCAGGTTCCACCCTTGTATGAAGGAATATCATTTTCATTCAGCCAGTTGGTAATAGCCTTTTCTCCAAGGCCGCCGTTGACGTACTTATCAAAGATTTGCTTTACGATGTTAGCTTGCTCGGGAACGATTTCGAGTGTCTTTCTGCCGTCTACAACCACCTTTTTATAACCGTAAGGCGGGATGCTCCCGATATAATTCCCTTTCGCAGCCGATTGTCTTATTCCGCGCTTCGATGACGTTCCGATCTGCTCGCTCTGTTTCTGGTTTACCACTGATACGATACCAAATAGCATTTCGTTGTCATCGGTTCCGGAGTCGTAAAAGTCCTCTATCGAAATGACACGGACATTCAGAGCATTGACCAAAATCCTTTTCAAAGAAAGAGCATCCAAGGCATCTCGACTAAACCTCGAAAGTGAAGAAAAAAAGAGAGTATCAAACTCTCCTTTTTTCGCGTCTTCAATCATTCTTTGAACGTCGCTACGGGCAACAATGCTCGTAGCCGTATCGCGATCCTCGTAAAAATAATCTATATCCATGTTCATGGTTTTGGCGTGGTCTTTGATAGCACCTTCTTGGTGTTCAGGGCTGTCTTTTTGAGATTCTTTCATCGTGGATACGCGGACATATCCCCTTGCTCTTTTATTCCTCATTACACGCTTCCCCCGAAACATAATAACTTGCGATCTCGTCCAAATTGTACACTGTGGCGTTATTTTTTTCTAGTACCTTTTTTAGTTCTTCCTTCACCAATTCAATGATTGCTTCTCGGGGGTCTTTGCCGTTCGATACAAACTTGATTCTGTAAGGCTTCTTTTTTTCCATGGTATCACCCGTTGTAAGTTTATGACGATGGCGTGTACCCTTTTCCAGCAATCTCATTTCCACCTCATTCATCCTCCGACTCCCACAAAAACAGATTCCCGTACAGCTCTTCCGATACTTTCTTTTGCGCCCGCTGGACCACCTTATCGACGCTGCCCTTGGATATCGCCAGCAGGCTCGCGATTTCGCTGTGCGGCAATCCTTGCCCGTGTGCCATCTCATATATTTCCCTCTCTTGCGGGCTGAGCCGGCATAAGGCTTGTTCGAGCTTGAATCGCTGTTCCTCGGTCAGCGTAGAGCCGCTGCGGGAATTGACCTTGCTCGCATAGCTCTGCAAAACCATCGGATCGACCAGCTTCTCCCGCTGGTACGCTGCGCGCCGCTCAATGCCACGTTTGTTCCCCGGCCGCCGCCCGGTATGTAGCCACTCGATCGCATAATGAACGTCGGAGATGGCCCCCTTAATGATTGGAGCATCGGCGCCGTCGGGCCCGCATTCTTTCAACGCCTTACGCAGCTGCCAATACGTTTTTCGGTACGCTTGCTTCAGGTCCCGCAAATGGAGCATGAAGCCGCGGTCGTCCATCTCCGGAATCTTTTCGATTTTCTTTGCACCCACTGTGCTTCACGCTCCCTTTTGTGGGAAGCCCCGGGAGCCCGGGGCCCGCTTTGCTATCTATTCCAGCCAGTCGCTGTCTGCCGCGTCCTCTTCCGGATCCACTTCTGCATCCTCGCCGGTGTAATCTTCGATCGCCAACTGGTTATCATCGTCCACATCAACCGTGCCATCCGGGTTGATCGTGCCGCGCTTACCTTCGCGGTACTCCTCTTGCCGCTCCCGGAATTCGTCAATACTCATTTGCGATTCCGTAATGGTCAGCTCCACATCCGTGCCGGCCAGCCGATAGAATTCGTAGGAGTGGCGATTCGACGCCCCGCCGTTTACGATGAAGTCCAAAACGGTTTTCTTGGCGTCTTGGCTTTTCTTCACGAATTCAGCGGTCAACGGGTCTACCCCGCCGATCTGCAACTCGACCACTTCGCGGCAAAGCGTGTTCAGCTCCGGCCGCATTTCGTCCTCGCCTTTCACGTAAAATTGAACGAGTTCTTTCTTGCTGTCCTTCGTTTGCTTGTTAAAATGAGCTTTGATCGTTATTTGCATGGCTTATTTGCCCCTCTCGATAATTTGGTTTGGTATATTGTCCAGGTACAACGTCAGCGCCAACTTGCTGATGCCCAGCTTCTTCGCCAGCTGGCTGCGTGTCATACGTTTGCGATGGTGCCGGATGTAGTACTTCTGCTCATCGGTCAACTCGGATAACGCATTTTGGATCAGCAGATCCGGCATACGGTGACAATGCTTCACTTCTTCGGAAACCTGATATGGGACGTCCGTCCAGTAAAACTGATAATGTTTCTTGTTGCCCTCCCGATAAATGAGCCCCTTATCGAGAAGTGTTTTTATCGCAGTCATCACCCAATGTTGTCCATGGGATGCCTTTGCTTGTTCGAAAATGTCACTGTATTTGATGCCCGGGCTCGCCTCAATGATTTGCAATACCTGCAGGTGCTTGGATGAGAGATGGATCATGTCGTCCCCGCCTCCTTTCCCGCCCCGGGCGAGCATACGTTCGGTTTAAAAGCAGCAGTTGGCCGCCAGCCCGCCGGGAGCGTCTGTTTTTTATGGTCCTCAATATTCACGAATGTTCATTACTCGCGGCACTCGTCGCACACTTTCCGGTGATGACCGCAATCCTCACAAGGCTCCTTTACAGTCCCGCATCCGAAATGATAAGACGTTGTCGAACCATCCGACTCCATCCGATTATTGCAAGCGTGATCCAGCGGGATATTGTGATTGCAAACTCCACATCGGTTTTCCATGACCTTCATTCCTCCCTCATGTATTTCCGTATTCACCCAAATACATCATCCACCCAATCTATCCGCGCTCGCTTTGTTTATGAGCGCCAGTCCCATTGCGATCAGTACGCTATGCAACGGTTCGCCGGCCACAATCCGGAGAATCGCCAGAACGCAGCAACCCACTGCCATCGACAACGATAACGCCCAAGCTGTTCTGATCAATCCCTGATCGCCTGCCGCTCGATTTCCGCCCTGATCCTCGGCTCTGGCGCATACCGCTCTTTCCATCCTGCCGGCTTGACGATCTTTCCCTGTGAATCCCGTAGCACTTTACCGTCCGGTCCGACCTTGCCCATATTCGCTTCATGCACGATTTCGAACAGCGGCGCTGGGTTTACACCGATCAGCGTAAAGGTTCCGATTGCGAAGTAAATCAGATCGATAAGCGCATCGGCTTGCTCGACAACATCATCCGCCGCTGCAAACTCGGTCAGTTCCTCCAGCATGAACGATATCCGCTGCCCTACCTTCCCGCCAATCTGCTCGTCTTCGAATTTCTGACTATTGACAGCCTTAATCTCCTGAGTCAAAGAGTGCAGCGAACCAATTAACCAGTTATTCGTGACCATCTTCCCGATTCCGAGCTCCGTCGGCTTCTCCGGCATATCCTCGCCAAAAGCCGTGTGGAATTCCCGAACCTTGTTGTACATCTGCTGAAGCGTAATTTCGCTCATGCTCCATACCTCCGTTTATATTCGTTCAGTTCCGCCTCGAGCTCAGCGATCCGCTGCAGCAGTTCTTCCTCTCTCGACTTATGGCCGGTTACTGTCAGCGAACGCGGTTCCTTTGGGTTCCGCTGGATGTATCCCTGCTCTTCGAGCTTATCCAGTATCCGATGAACCGTTGAAGTCGATCTATATCCAGTACCGATGCAGATTTCACGGATCGAAGGCGGGTAGCCTTTTGATTTTAGGTGCTCTTTCAAGAAATCCAGAAGCTTCTTCTGCTGTGGCTTTAAATGATGTTCCATGTCCACGCTCCTTAAAACTGCAATTTTGGCTGTACCGCGGCAACCCGGCGCTCTGCGATTTCGACGTATTGCGGTCCAAGTTCGATGATTGTGCATTCCCGGTTGTTCTCCAGCGCAACCTTCAGCGTCGTTCCGGATCCTCCGAATGGATCGAGGACCCTGCCGCCTTCCGGAGCGCCGGCCAAGATGCACGGCTCAATCAGTTTTTCCGGGAATGTTGCGAAATGAGCTTCAGTAAATTGTGCCGTCGGCACAGTCCAGACTGATCGCTTATTTCGCATCGAACCCTCCCAAGGAATTGATGCCCCGATGTGCGAACCAGGTCGATCACGTTCTTCACCGTATTTCCTTTCCTTGTTACCGCTCCTTCGCCTCGACTGCGGTGGTCCGAATGCTCCCATTGATCCACCAACAGCTTTCATATTACCGTTCGTTTTTGATCCGCCGTTTGCCCGCGCAGACCCAAGCTGCCCTTCAATATTCTGAGACAATCTGTCTATTGATGAACTCGCTAATGGCTCCATAATTGCGTCGGAGTTATAGTAATAATGCTCGGACTTGGATAACAGGAAGACGTATTCATGCGCCTTTGTTGGCCGGTCCCGAACACTCTCCGGCATGCAATTCGGCTTACTCCAGACGTTGTCCATTCGGAGATACCAGCCGTCTGCTTGCAGAGCAAAGGCTACTCGCCATGGAATGCCGATGAGGTCTTTGGCCTTTAATCCGGGGTACTGGAGCCCTTGGTACGATATGCTTCCGGAATACTGCCCTGGATGCTGATTGTGCATATCGCCCGGGTTACCTCTGCCGTCGGCGTTCCTCCCTTTCATTGAACCGGCATAGGTATCACCGTAATTCAACCAAAGCGTTCCGTCCGGCCGTAAAACCCGCCAAACCTCCCGAAAGATCAGCACGCTATGAGAGACGAACATTTCAGCAGTCGGCTCAAGTCCAAGGCAGCCAGTCCATGCCGGGACGGTGACGGGCGGCAGGCCGGGCATCGGCGTGTATGTCACCTCCGGCCACTCAGATGGCGGGATGCTCAGCACGGCGCTTGTCGAGTCGCTCCAGCAGCTTCGTTGCCTTTCCGGCGTTTTCGATCTCGTCCGGGAGAATGCCCAGCTTCTCAAGTGTCTTGATCTGCTTTTCGCTCGGCGGGGCCATTTCCCAGCCGAACGCCTGCGAAGTTGTCGACTACGATTTCGTTCACTGCTTAATCAGCCCTTCTACAATCTCCAGATGCTCCTCATTACGATCGGTGAAAAACTCTTGCAGAACTTCCAGCACGCGATCTGGCCGGCTTACCTCCGAAACCTTTTGATACACAATGCTGGTTACGGTCTGCATCAATCCAAGCGCTTCGAGGGTAAGTTCCTTAGGAACGATGGCCGACGTATCGACCTGATTTGCAATTACATCGATGCCGGCGAGCATTTTAACACGATCGTAGCCAAGGTTTACGAGTGGCAGCCTGATTGTGATGTATGGCTGAACGGGGAGCGTATTAACAGCCGACTGCTCAGCGGCTACTGCCGTTTCTTCCAGTACGACATCAGCGGGAATTTCCGGTACGGCTGCGTCGGCCGGATCCGCCGAGTGATTACCCTCCGCCTCTGACTGCCTCGCACTCGCTTCCGCATTCAGCAGCTCTTGCGCTTTTTCTGGCGTGATGCCCTTGAGGCCCCACCGTTTAACCCAGTCATGAATCGTGTTATATTTCATCCCCCACGCCTTCTCGATGCTGGAGAGAGTTTCTCCTTGAGCGATTGCTTTCAACAGATCGATCTTCGTGAGCCCGCATGCCGGGCCTTGTTTTGGTGTTGCTCCCCGTCGTCTTTGCATCTCGGTTTCCCCCTCTGATTTAGGATTTTGGTTTTTCGCTTCAATTTGCTTTTGTGTAGTCGGCGCAGCTAGCCGTCCCTTGCTGCTCATTCGCTCGAATTCCTGCTCCATCTCCTCAGGTGTAAGGGTTCTGACCGTAACCTCGCCGGCTCCTTTGCCTTTCAATTCATTCTCCCTGCTTGGGATGGGCGTACCCATATTCGATTCATCCTCCTCCATCGGATGGAATAGTTCAGCTTCCGTCTTATCCGTGGTGACCGTGACCATGCCTTCGCTGATGCGGATCTCCGTTGCCCTGGCGATCACCGCGGCCTTTTGTTCAGGCGTGAGCAAATCATCCATGGCTTGCCAGTAAATCCGTTCTGCCGCGGCGTAGGCCCGGGTATGGAAAATGTTTTGAACATGCCAGAATTTTTCGGAACTCATCGATTTTACTTTCTGGAAGAACCTTCGCTTCTCGTCGTTGTTCATCGTTTCTTCCTCCGCCAGATCGGAATGAACGGCCGCCCCTCTGTCGGAGGCGCGGTCTGCCGCTCCCTTTCCTCGTCGGTCATCGGGCGAACCGTAACCGGACTGTTTGCTGGCTCCGGCCCATCAAGCTTCCGCCGTGGCACCGGACGATGGCGTTTTGTTCCGACTTCGTCCATCCTCATCGCGGGTACACCTCTTTTCCCCGGTACTGCACCCGTGCATGCTTCTGCCGCGCCCGGCGCTTCAACTCTGCGGCGGCCGCCAAGCGGTATTCCAGTGGAGCTTCGGTGTCGTTGTAGGCAATCTCGCACAGTTGTGCCCGAGTCGCTTCTCGCCAACTTAACGACTTCATGACTTCCACTCCCATTCCGTTTCATCCGCTACGAGACGGGCGTCTTTCTTTTCACGAAGCTCATCCAATATCGTCCGATCGAGCCCGAGGGAGCGTTGATGCTCCCAAACCACGAATAGAGCAGCCTTGACGCTATTGGCAAAGCCTACAGGCACAAGATCAGCGGCAGCGGCGTTCAAACCATGCTTGTCAATGTCGTTGGTGACGATCCAACGCTGGGTACCAGTGTGGTAGATGACCAACCATGTACCCGCATCGATTTCGACCCGTTCACGGACCGGCCCAAACAACCCAAAACCAGTTATCGCCTCCCTTACCTTGGGAATGATTCGAACGTTTGAATATGCCAACATCAACACTCCTTTCACGCACATATGTTCGGTTTTAAAGCAGCACGAACCCCTTCCCCGAGCGAATGCGCGGTTATTTTGCTCTTATGGCTTGAATCACTTCTGTCTGGTATTTCGTTAACTCCAGCCCCGGTAGCGTCAGCGCGCGGCCGATCTGTGCGATCACAAAGGCGTCCGTCACGTTGTTACTCTTATGCTCGAAACCCCAGCGCTTGAAGATCGGGACCGGCATTCCGTCCTTTGGCGTATTTCCTTTTCCGGTTGCAAACTTCTTCACCTGCGAAGGGGAAGCTTCTTGATAAAGAATGCCACGGCGGTACAACGCCATCCGGATTCCCCAGCCAATGCCGCCGAGCTGCACGGCCTGCTGCGAAGCAAAACCGAACCCTTCGATGCAAACCATGTCATCCGGATTAATTTGCCGCATAATAGTTTCGATCAGGGATGCCATGCGCGCCGGGTCTTCCTTGCCAGCACCTGTAAGTTCCTTTGCCTCCAACACTTCGCCGGCTGTGTTCAGGGCGACGAAACCGGTTTTTGTTGATGGATCGAGTCCAATGAAACGCATCAGTCCCCAACCCCCTTGATCTCGCCGAGCACGGCTGCCAGTTTGTTGTCATGGTTCCGGATCATCTCGCCGGTTGTTGGCTGCGCCTTACCGTCAAACGCCATTTCAAATGAGCTTTCCAGCAGCTTCACATACCGTTCCAACTCGTCGTCAGTCTTGGATTCAATATCCGGTTTAGGCAGTACAGAAAACTGTTCGAGACGTTTCAGGAGTGTGTCTCGTCTACTCCTTGTCCCTTGAGAGAGAGAGTAGAGGACGTCACGGGCGCGTTGGCTAAAAGTGTGTCCCTTACTCCCGTACCATTCCAGCGCTTCCCTCATGGCGGTGTTTTCGGCGCTCAGACGGTCATTCTCTACGACGAGGTAGTTAACCCGATCGTTCGCTGCTTCGAGTTGATTGGTTAGTGCGTCTATCCTGTCCAAATACTCCAAAATATCAAGTTGTATAGTTCC
Source organism: Paenibacillus thailandensis (assembly GCF_042685365.1). Taxonomy (NCBI): domain Bacteria; kingdom Bacillati; phylum Bacillota; class Bacilli; order Caryophanales; family Paenibacillaceae; genus Paenibacillus; species Paenibacillus thailandensis. The sequence continues at coordinate 183,793 of NZ_JBHUMY010000032.1, forward strand.
GGCGCTTGCAACCTTAACATTTTCGATATTGGACCAGAACTCTTTAATCAGCTGCAAGGTATCGCTCTTTGCCTTATTCTCTATTGCCCTTTTCTCTTCTCCGGAAAAGGCCGTTATATTCTTCTTCGCATCTTCCCAGTTCATCTTTTCCTCCAGTTGCCCCGGCTCGTCAGGCGCGCCGGCAGCGTGTAGATTTCGCCGACCACTCGGCCCCGCTCGTCCTGCACGATTTCCCACGGCGTATCCTGAAAGATCGGGTCCGGATCCGGCCGTCGTTTCTTACCCTTCGGCGTGCGCCGCTTCTTCGCCATTGGCTTCCCCTCCCGATTTGAATCGGTATGCCATTGCCACGCTGACCATCTTGTCGTAAGCCTTCATGTACCTCTGCCGATCGTTTGGGTCGAGCAGCGGGTCCTCGATCGTCTGCGCGCCCTTCACGATCCGCGCCAGCAGTTCGTCGTACTGCTCATCATTTTCGATTTTGTCCGGTAGCTTTGCCGCTGGAGTCACCTCCCTGCGCCTGATGGTGGGAGTAATCCAAGTCCAAGAACTTTCCGGTCCGGCGGTCGAAAAGCATCTCTACCGTCCCGGTCCCGACGTTCCGGCCTTTCGCGAGAATAAGCTCGACGCGGCCTTTCTTCTCCGACTCTTTGTTGTAGTAGTCGTCCCGGTACAAAAAGATCACGATGTCCGCGTCGCTTTCAATGGACCCGGATTCCCGCAGGTCCGACATCATTGGCCGCTTATCTTGCCGCTGCTCAACGCTCCGGCCGACTGCGGAGATCGCCACCACCGGACATTGCAGCATCCTTGCGAGAAGCTTCAGCCCCTTGGATACGTACGCCACGCCCTCATGCTCTTTTGCGAACCGCCGGCCGGGCTGGACCAATTGCAAGAAGTCGATATAAATCACGATGCTTGGATGCTTCTTTTTCAACTGCTTAGCTTTCCGCCGGATGTCCTGCAGCGTCATGCCCGGCGTATCGTCGATCATAATCGGCAGTTGGTCCAGCTCGTCGAGAGCGTAACTCCAGCGCTCCCAATCGCTATTCTCCAGATCGCCCGTCCGCAGCTTGGTATGGTCAAGGTTCCCCAGGACGCATACAAAACGTTCAGCCAATTGCTCTGCCGTCATTTCGAGCGAGAATATCGCCGCCGCCCGGCCGCCGCGGGCAGTACGGACCATGTCGTTGACGATGTATGCCGATTTCCCCATTGACGGGCGCGCCGCGATGACTTCAAAATCACCGTCCTGGTGGCCGCCCGTTATCTTGTCGAGGTCCCGGCTGGCCGTCCTCCCCCCGGTCAATCCGCGTTTTTTCTTGCGCTCAGCAATCTTGTCCGCGTGGCCGGCGAGTACATCCGCGACGCGCCGGACGCCACCGTCTGCTTGCGCCGCCGTAAGCTCCGCGATTTCCTCCAGCGCCGCCTGCGCCTCCGCGACGTATTCTTTCGCGTTCACGTCCTCCGCGGATCCGGCTTCGGCCATAATCCGCATCGTCTCTGCCGCCCGGCGCTGCACGTATGCATTACGGATAAGTGTTTGGTAATAGGTGAAGTGGCTCTCCGAAGGGACGGCGTCGCGCAGCTGCATGAGGTAAGTAATGCCGCCGATCTTCGTTAGATTCTTTCCGGACCGCTGTGCCATCAGTAATATGTCGATCGTGCCGTCTTGATCGTAGGTAAATCGGAGGTATTCCATGATGAGTGCGTGCTGATCGTCCCCGAACTCCTCCGGCTGCAGATAACACTCGTCCATTAAGTCCGGCTCCCGAAGGATAGCTCCCAGTACGGCGCGCTCCGCTTCTAACAAAACGCTCAACCGCCATCCCCCCGTTGAAGCAATTTCGGCTTAAGGTGTTCCGGCAGCGGCGTCGCCCGTCGCTCCCATTCATCCATCTCCTCTAAACGTTCGATCGTTTCTTGCCGCAGCCGCTCGTGGTCGGTATATTGCGACGGGTCATTACGGATGATGTCGGAGATAGCCGGGAAATAAGGTTCCGAATCGATATGGTTATTCAGGTTTTGAAGTGCCCGGTCAGCGTCGACGTTAGCCAAACGTTCCACCCAAACTTCGAATATCTGGTGATTCCGCTTGAAGTCCGGCGCTTTATTCGGGTAAGCGGCCGAAGCCTTCGCCAAGAGCAGGGTTACTTGGTCCCGTGTCATGCCCGCCACCTCCCAGCTGTTGTTTGAAGAAATCGAGGTTGGAATCGAACTTGCTCTCCCCAGCCGCCGCTATTCCTTCCGGATCTACCGTCGGGTAATCTTCGTACCTCTTTTGGTTTAAATAGGTCGAAGCATGAAGGATGAAGTTTGGTTTGGTCTGAAGGAGCTTATGAGTCTCAGCGAAATGGACTGTATTCCTTATCACGAGTTCTGGGTCGAAGTCTTTATCCTTTGAGAGTTTGTTCCAAGCTTTTAACGCTGCTTGTTTCGATACTCTTCTTGGGTAAATAGACCAGAATGTTTCAAACGAAATCTCCTTTTCTTTATATATTTTCTTTAAAAGATCTTTTTCTTTATCTGGGGGCAGTATCGTTCCCCCCAAAGTAACCCTACTAGGTGAAGTATCGTTCCCCTCATGGGGGGAAGTATCGTGCACCTGATAATCCACGTTATTAGGGGAAGTATCGTGCACCTGATAATCCACGTTATTAGGGGAAGTATCGTGCACCTCATTAACAGGAGAAGAATTGTTCGACACGACTGAATCACCACTCTTTTTTATGATCCATTCCTCATAATTTTTGTTGAAAGCCAGCTTTCGGGATGAAGTCCGAGAAGCCCGCTTGGTTACGACCAGAACCTTCGCCTTGATTAAAGCTGCCAATTCCTTTTTCACAGTGCGTTCAGACAGCAGCGTATTCGCAGCGAGAAATGTTATGGAAAACTCGTGGTCTTTCCGGCTAAACCCGTACGTCATTCGCCAAATCTTAATCACTAGCCGGAGCTGCGCACCGTTAAAGGCGTACTGGCAAATCTCATCGAGGATTTCATGAGCGACGGGTGTATAGCCGTTCTCTTTCTGAGGCCTTGCCATGCCACCTCACCAACGTTCAATTTGCTTCTTGCGGTTGTTCCGCCAGTACTTCCCGTATAGCCTGCGTGAGCTGATGAGCCAGATGCTCGGTCGGGATAGGGCTTTCGATTCTGGATTCTATCAGTGCCGAAGTCAGCCTGGCCGTGATCCGCTCCTCGGTTGTCGGCTCCTCGACCGTGTAGCCGTTGACGAGTGCTGCCATTAAGACATTGCCGCGAATGCCGCCTTCGATCCAATCGCCGATCTTATTCTTGTTCGGGCCAGATATGCGTTTTCTTAATAAGTTGTCGAGAATGCAGTAATCTGAGATTTCAGCACGCCGTGAACTAATATAGTCAGCCACCTCCCGCGGCAGCACGACCAGCTTATGCCGGGCCTTCAGCTCTTCCAATTCCGTTCTGAGTTGGAGTGCTTCAATGATTGCCGCGTGCTGATTGGAGATGGTCTGATCTTTCCGGGCCATTTCGGCATCCTGTGCGTCGATATGACCCATAACCTCGCGCAATATGTGTTGACCGACAAATGGTAAAACACCTAATTGCCTAATGACTTCGATTCTGTCCTTGCTCAATTTGGTCATTCCCGCACCTCCGTTATCTGCCGGCGACGTACACGGGCCGTCCGGTCAATTCTTGTATTTCACGCTTGAACAGCGCTTCGTCACTGTTTGTATCGCTCAAGTGGATAAGCCAGATTTCCTGAACTTTGCTCATATCATTCGCCCGGATGAAATCCTTCAAGTTTTCCAAGCTGAAATGCGATCGAATCAACCGCTTCTTCATGGCGACCGGCACACGCCCGGCGGCAATGTTCTCGTCGAGAATACGCATGCTGTAATTGCATTCGATGAGCAAATGCGTGAGGCCGGTAAAGGTATGCCGGATGTACCAAGTATCCGTCGCGAAGAGCAGTTTGTCGCCAGCCTTGTTTGCCATCAGGAAGCCGAGCGGCTCCTCCACGTCGTGCTGTATGTCGAAGGGGAGTATGGTCCATGTACCGATCGTGAAAGGTTTGAGCGCTTCGATTGGCACCGCCCGGTGCCCGGCCAGACCGGCGGCATCGATCGTGCCTTGCGAGGTGTAAACGTCGATGCCGGCTTTCATGATGTCTTTGGCTGCCTTAACGTGATCACCGTGGCCGTGGGAGATCAGGCATGCTGCAATGCTGCTCATCCGGAACTGCAAGCCTCTCTGGATGTCTTTGAACCGAAGCCCTGCTTCGAGCAGTAGCACAGTCTCCCCGTCCGTTACCTTATAGCAGTTGCCCGCACTACTGGAGCCGAATGGCTTGATCTCGATCATTAGAAATCCGGCCCACCAGTTGGCGGCACCTGCGGCTCCTCAGCAGCCCTTTGTGTCGGCTCCGGTTGTGCTTCCGTTCCCTCAGCCTCGGCCGGCTCCTGATGCTGCGGCTGTTCATCAACCGTTTGAGCGGTAAATGAGACATCGATTGGCTCTCGGTTCGCATTCTCGGCAATTTCCGCCCGGGCCGCAGAATAGCTATCGTCCGTTGCTTCACTGTGCAGCATCTCGACAAAGGCGCTGCCGAAGTCTTTCGGGATTTTCTTGACGATGTTATTCCGGATCTTCCGGATGATCATCGACTCGCGGCTTTGAAACTCCGACCAAGCGGGGCTAATCCATTGCTGCAGTTCCACATCGTCGAGCGCGTTCAATCCGAGTTCGGCAGCTTTCTTCATGATCTGCGCCTTTTTCTCGGCGATTTTCTTTTTCTGTTCAGCTGTGGCTTTAAAACGGTCTTCGCAGATGCCGAAGGTTTCGTTCATCAGGTTGTTGTTAATGTGGGCGATGAGGTTTTTGACTACGTCGTCCCGCTCGCCGATGAAGTACTGGATGCTTTTGTCTTTGAAGATAATTGGGTATACGATGCGGACGACCGGTCCTTTGCCCCGGGGTGTCCATTTCGGCGGCGTCATCTCGAGGCCGTTGAACGTCGGATATTCAAAATCATCACCTTCCCGGACGGCCCAATAGGGGCGAACCTGCTCAACATTGCGGCCGAACCGGGAAAGGATTGCGTCGTTGCCGTCGCCCTCGATGCCCATCTCGATCTGCTTCTTCCAGACCTCCTTGTTGTCGACCTTCACTTTAACGTTTCGTACCTGGAAGAACACTTCCCGCGGACTGGCCGCCGCATTAAGCTTCAGGGCAGCGACGTTCAGAAGAATTGTCGTCAGGTTGTTCCGGTCGAGATTCGGGTCGCTCATTGTGATGCCCTTTGCATCCAGCGCTGCCGTAATCGAGGATAAAGCATTCATAACGCACTGCTTTGAATACTGGTCCATATTAATTCCGTTGCTGACAAGTTGGTTCTCGATCATGGGAAGGAAAGTGTCGTTCACCTTTGTAAGGCCAGTGGAGTAGGTTTGGTTGCTCAAAATAAAGTCGCCTCCTGATATTTGTTGTTTTGTTCGACGCGGAGCTTCTTGTCTGCCGCGCTGACTATAAGCCTGATCTGCTGGCTATCCGTCGGCAGCAGTTCCGTGACCGATTCAGCGTTGTCGATGAAGATCGGCGCCGTCGTCCCGTAATGCTCCGAAAGGGTATTGATGATGTCGAGACCGGCATTGATGCGAGCTGCATTGTTCAAGCCGCTGCTGTAAGCTACGAGGTTCGAGCCGTACAGCGTTTCGCAGCATTCCTGAACGCCGCCGTTAATTTGGGTTTCAAACAATTTAAAGCGGACGTGTTTGAATTTGCTGTTGATTCTCGATTCGAGAAGCGAGACCTTCGTCCGGATAAATTCCTCTGTGAGGAAGTTCTGTCGTTCAAGCTCCTCGTATTCTTTCGCAAGCTGCTTCTCCTGTTGTTTGAGCGTTGCAATCCGTTCTTTCCCGCTGCGCGCCTGGTCGAAGGCGATTTTGTTTCGTTCGAGCCGGTCGGCTTCCAGCCGTAGCTTAGAGAGTTCTTGCCGGACTTGTTCCAACGCACTAAGCGATGCTGACCGAAGGCCTACGATCTCTCTTTCGACACTCGTTTTCTCCTGCAACTTCGAGATGTATGCTGGATCCGTTTCAACGTCGACAAGTCCGGACTCCATCTTGTTCAGCTCTTCAGTCTCCGTTTGGAGCAGCACCTGCGTCTGATCGAGTTTCTCTTGCAATGCGGCTATTCTGTCGGCCAGTTTCTTGTTCTCAGCATTTCTTTCCTCACAAGCGGCCTTCGCTGCCCGACCCTTTGCATTGATCTCTTCCAGCCGCTCAGCCTTGCTTCGGTTGAATTGCACCAGCGCCTTCTCATGAGCCGCGGCAATGGCATCCGCGGGGAGCTGTTGCCCGCACGCAGGGCAAGTATCGGCGGAATGACTGATCTCGAATTGTTCTGCGTCTACTTCCTTCCATTGCGAGCGCAGCCGCTCCATTTCGGCCGTCTTCTCGGCAATTATTTGCTGATTTGTCGCACTCAAGCTTTTCAGCCGGCTGATTTCTCCCCCGAGGTCTGAGGCATCTCCCTTTATTCTGGAGACTTGACGGCGCTGCTCGTTTAATTTTTCAATCGTCCAGGCTTGGAGGTTATTTTTGATTTGAAGCAGTTCACCTTCGATCTCGCGGATGCGATTCTGCTTAACGGCAATCTCGCCGCCGGACTGGATCCGGTTCAGTTCTTCCTCTTTGCTTTGGATGCGGCCTTTCAACGCCTCGAGCTGCTCTTGATTCCTCTTTTCGTCGAATCCCCCGGTGTCCGGCATGGCGCGCTGCGCTTCGTCGACCCGCACCGGGATTTTCTTCAGCTCGTCATTAATGGCTTTCATTCTGGCCGAAATCATAGAGCGATGTCCGTGGAGCGTACGGTTGTCGAGGAGTTCCGGCAGTTCGGCCAGTTCCGGATTGCTGGCGATAACATCCGAATCCGATATATCACCGCATATCTCGAGCAGTATCGGTCTCCGCTTCTTCCAGTCCAGTTGCTCATTGAAGAATGTAGGACTGGTAAGGAGCTTGAATCGGTCTTCGTTGATGATTGAATCGATAAAACTTTTGTATTCGGCTTGCTTGACGGGCACGCCGTCGATGAAGTAATTGGTCTCGTGTCCGGTGAACTCGTCCGATGCGGAGCCACGCTTCTTTGTCCATTTCTCACGGAAAACTTTCTTTAACGTGTGCTGTCGGCCGTTAATCAAGAGAACGCCCTCGACTTCATGATCGAGCTTCGGGATCGGCGCCCCGGTTTCGTCCTGGGTCTTGATGGAGAAGTCCTTTTTGTTTTGGCTGTCCTTGTCGAACAGCAGCCAGTTCCAACCGTCAAAAAGCGTTGTCTTACCAGCAGCGTTGTCGCCGTAGACGTCGACGTTCTGACCATCCGCCTGCAGCGTGAAGTCGATAATGCCTTTGAAATAACGGAGGATAAGAGAAAGAAGTTCGATTCGGCTGTTCATTCCCGCACCTCCTACAGCTCCGCGAGCTCTTGCTCGAGTTGCTGGATTTCCAACCTAATTACCTCAACAACCGATTTGCAGATGGAGTTAACCACGCGCGGTTGTTGCATGGAATTGCCATTCCTGTATCCCCTAAGGGTCGCCCTTATATTTCCGTAGTGATCTTCGAATTGTACATAATTGGCGCCTACGATCTGCTCCGCAGCACGGCTCAGCTCGTCAATTTTCTTGACTATCTCCCGCGCCTTAGCTGCCCGTCCTTCCATGTATTCCAGCGTTTTTCTATCCATGGTTCTCCTCCTCATCATCCACGGCGATTGTTTGATAATCGATGACGACCGGCATGTTTTCGACTGAGCTTAAGATGTTGCCGTCTTCGTCCAGCAGCCAGTATTCGGAGAAAACTCTGCTTTCGGATACCGTACTCATGTTCTTGATTTCGTTCAATTCTGCCCCGTTTACCACGTCGCCGATCGTGTATTTCCGCTGCAAGTTCTGGCCGACGGTGATCGATTGAATGACCTGAGTTTTAGACATTTCGTGCTCTCCTCCCCGGCAAAAAGCCGATTTTGGCAAAGGATTTTATGGTTGAAATAGACGAATCAATTTCCAGTTCATACTCTCATGGGTTTAGTCCTACAAAAGGCACGCTGACTTTACCCGTAGTGACATCAAGTTCGATCACAACCGACATCTCGCCGATGACATTCGCCGACTTATCAGTATCCAGGGAAGCGTTGCAGTGCGGGCATTCGTCCAACTCCGCCTCTTCCCACTCAAAGAATACTTTGTTGCAGAGAAGGCATTCGCACTTATTGACGACCAAATCCATGCTTGTTCAACTCCTTCGCAGTATGAATCATTCCTCTAACTCTATAGGCGTCATCGTACGTTCAAAATCACAATCATCATTCGGACAAAGAGCTTTTCCGCCAAAGTAATCCAAGTCAGAGCCGCATTTCGGGCATTCGTGTTCGAGGGCTTTTTCTCCGTTCGGCGGTTTCGGAATTTCCATCCAGTGAGTAACCTCCGCATTTGGATAGATTATTGCGTTTTTGTGCCAGTTAAACGTGCCATTTGGAAACCTTATACCCGTGGACACAAATCGATACTTCGGGTGCGTATGTGCATCGACAAAGAGCAGTACAGTCTCCATCACTCTTGGTAGACGGTCTGTTACACTGATCCATTTCATGGTCGTATCTCCTTCGTTAACATCCATTTACTTACAACAATGGATTATGAAATTTTCGTTTCAACCCAATAATCCGAATAGCCAAAATAAATAGGCAATTAAAAAATCCAGCCTTGAACCTGTTCAATTTCTTGCATTTGCAGCTTCAGTTCTTGCCGCTTCCCCGCGTCCGGCTCGTCCAAAAATTGAGCGTAAAGAGCGAGGTATGATTGCTCAGCTTCGATTTGTTGCTGGGTCATGTTCATTCTCCTTCCTGTGCTGCTGCAGCTTCACGGATCAACCAAACGATGCCGACGACATAAAATCCGATCAGGATGCTTATGCCCAATCCCTCCAACCTCCCCGCTCCCAGCTCTCCACGAATTGGAGAAACGTTATCCCGTAGAGTTTTCGGAGTTGGAGCTCATTGAATAGATCGCCAAGGAAATCTATAAGCTCGTCCGGCATTGCGGCACCTCCGATCTGCCGAGCAGGTAATCGGTGCTGACGTTCAACACGTCTGCCAGCCGGGCAAGTTGGTCCAAATCAGGCTGCCGATAGGCTCGCTCGTAATGCGATATCGCGCCGCGGCATACGCCGGATTCGACGGATAGTTTGAGCTGTGACCAGCCGCGCTTGTGCCGCGCCTCCTTTAATCGAACCGGGAAAACCTCAGCGGCCGCCATGGAGAACCACCAGCCGATTCAGTTTCATCCGGTAGCGACAGTACTGCTTGTAGGCGTGAGCGCCAATTGCCGGCATGCAGTCCGCCGCGGCGCGTTCCTCGAGTTGCAGGTAATACATGCAGATGTTGCGGAGGAGTTGGATATGGTCCATAATCAGGTATCCTCCTTGAGGTAACTCTGGTATTTAGCGCTGATGCGCTTTAACATGCGGCTAATTTGCACCTGAGTTACTCCGATCTGTCTGGAGACGGATTGCTGATTCATTCCGTTTAATCGAAGATTAACGATTTGTTTCTCTCGATTATCCAAAGACTCGACAAACATCTGGAGGTCGAACTGCGAGGTGTCGTCCTCAACGGGGATGGTATCTTTAAGCGTTACCGGCCTCCCTTCGTCTTGGAGCATCACGTAATCAAGTGACAATACCTTCGGACTCAATTTTTTGGTAGCTTGCGATCCTTTGAAAGGCCTGTTATCTCTTCGGTAATTGTTGATTTTCCCGAGGATGCACGGCACCGCGTAAGTTGAAAAAGCGAGTCCTAAACTTGGATCAAACCTCCGAATGGCGTCCAACAAACCAATACATCCAACCTGAAACAAGTCTTCATATTCGAATCTCGATTGCAAATGCTTATGTTTGTTTAAAACGAAGTGAACAAGGTGGAAATGTTCTTCAATACGGCTTTCGTCGGGTTTATGAGCGACTGCTTCCATCTTCATGCCTCCTTTGGCCGCGCCGCCAGCAGCAACCTGAATGTTTCCCGGCCCTTCGGCGTCACAAGTGTTTGATTATCTGCCTTGCCGTTCCGCTCCCATTCCTTCAGTTCGAACAACGCCGGCACATGCTGAGCATATGGCTTCAGCTTCCCTTTGGCATCCCGGTACACATAACTCTTGTCGAGCAGCCAGCCGATGAAGTCACGTTCCTTGACCTGGAGCTCCTTCGCCGTATCGCGGAAGTTTGTAAGCAGGTTGCGATCGACCAGTGCATCGAAGTAGTCGGCTTTCGGCTGCATGATAGCGATCTTCTCGTTTGCTTTACGGACCGCTTCGAGTGTGGCTTTAAACATGAGTTTGGTCTGGTCGTCCGCATGCGTCAGGTAGGTCGAGATGAATAGGTCATCATTCGCGACATAGCCGCCGGTCTTCCGGATCGTCGGAAGGACTACGCTCGTTACCCATTTGCGGAAGGCCCGAGCTTCAGGTTTACGGCTTTCCAAGATAACGTCGTAGAGCCCGTCTTCGTTGATGATCGTGGTTTCTTGCTGGCGGCCTAGGGCGTCCGGGATGGGGTAAGTTGAACTTACATCATCGCTCAGTCGTTCTTTAACCATCCGGGGATTCGAAAGTTCTAGCACATCGCATACATCTTTCAGGACGAACCAAGGTAGACCGCCCTTCTCAACCGTTCGGACCTGAGCACCGTTAAAGTTGAATATTTGGGTCATAGACTTGCCCCTCTTAAGACTTAAGTTTGTTAATGCAACCGCCGCATACGTGCTTGCCGGCGAGTGTCTTTTTGATCTCAACACTGCCGCAGATGAAGCAACCTGGAGAGTATTTTCGAAGCATAATCTGGTCGCCGTTAACGAAGATTTCTAGCGGATCATTTTCTTCAATGCCGAGAGAATGGCGCAACTCTTTTGGAACAACTACACGACCGAGAGAATCAACCTTACGAACGATACCCGTGGATTTCATCATTGTTATTAGCTCCTTATCGGACGACAATTTTGCAGTCGATATTAGATTATGTGAATTAAATTCACCTTTTGGGCGATAAAAAAGACAACCATACGAACATACCTTCTCTTGTGTGATTTTAATTGTCATATTATAATCATCTTGACCAAACAACCAGTAATTAGCACTATTTCCGTATCGGCTAAATATGGAAATAGCAGGATGAACGAGAGTTCCTTCATCGCTCCTTCCATTTTTATTTTGTGAAGAAGTTATAAGTGGGAGCTCTATTTTGGTATAGCTTGTCTTCGTTACCTCCTTTCTGCTCCGTGTTAAGATAATACCACGGTAACCAAATTCACGCAATACCTAAAATGACAATTTAATTCACATTTTTTTGAGATAGGATGTGTTGTTAATGAGCGATACATTGGGAAAGCGGATAAGAAACTTTCGGAAAAAGCGTAATCTAAGCCAGGATGAACTTGCTGATCTGATCGGAAAGACTCGATCGAACGTTAGCTCCTACGAGACAGATCGATCAGCCCCGCCAAGTGATGTCCTCGCTAAACTAGCCGAGATATTCGGGACATCGACTGATTATCTGCTCGGGAAGACGCAAAGTTCTTTGCCAGCTGACGCAAAGGATCGGTTTGTAGATTCGTTAGACCTCGGTAACGATGATATGCTTGAGAAGTTTGATCTTATTCTGGATGGTAAAGTCTTAGATAAAGAACAGTTCAAGATGGCTGTTGCTTTTCTTCGAACTCTTCAACAACAGGCCCGTAAATAATGCTTCGGAGCTCTTCAAGCTTCTCCGAAGCGTTTATTTTTGCTAAAATTTCCTTTACGTCGACCTGTTCTTTACTCATATTGCTTGGCTCCTTTCAAAATTGAATAATGATGGAGGTCACTGAATGGCACTCGAGCGCGGGGAGTGCCGGTTGCGTGAAAAGAGATTAGCGGCCAAAATGACTCAGCAGGAGTTGTCCGATAAAATTTTCAAAAATTTCGGGCTCGAAGTCTCAGCTCAAATGATTGGGCATATCGAGAATAATCGCAAAGGGATGAACGTCCTTCTTCTGAGAGCTTGTGCGAGAATTTTCAAATGCCATATGGACGACTTCTATACATGGCCTATTACCTAAACACGTTAACCGCAGAGCGGATGTTCGCTCTGTCTCCCCGCCACCGACCCTACCTGACGGTAGGATTCGGTTTGCGAAAGACCCATTCCCATGACCGACTTCCTATAATTGTATTATTGTGGATGGCTTGGCATTTGTAAATAAGATTTCGCAATCGTGAAATATGTCGAAAAAAGCCCCTAATCTTCGACAAGATCAGGGGCTTTAAGACTATATGAAATTCAGCTTTGGATTCAAGGACTGAAGTACTTTTACGAATTCGTCGAATGTCGCGCCTGAAGCGATCGGGCATTTTTTCGAGTTCTTGGTTACGATATTTTCGAAATAAACATTCTTCCTGAACTTATCCAAGAGTTGGACGTTATCCAGGTTGACCAGAATGTCCCGGAAGGAATATTTAAAGTTGTATCCTGTGCTATTCAAAGCTGTTTCCCAATATTTGATGGTCCCATTCATATAGCCGACATCATCCAGAGTATGTACTGCTACCACTTTCTTTGCAGAAATACCCTCGAGGTAAATCATTTTCTCTATAGGCATTAAATATAGACCTGACTCCCCCGCCACATCTTTAGCAACTGGCAGAGCTTCAACCATTCTCCCCACCTACTTCAACAGTTCTTCGGGTGTTTCCGGCTGATGAACATAGAGAAAACTTGCTGCAGAAACAACGGCGAATGCAGCAACACTCAACACCGAAGCCAGCTTATACATCATCATCTTTTTCACTTTGAATTCACCTCCTTTCGCGGAATGATTAGCGATAAGGACTGAACCAGAAAGGCGATAGAAGTCATTTTTGATTCGATTACAAAATTACTCGAAACGAGTAGAACGGAAACCAATTTAAGCAAAGGATAGTATTTTGGAGGGATCCGCGTCTGGTTTTCGATTCCTGAAGGTGCGTACAAAAGAACTATTACTATGCTGATCGACGTTATAATTAAGGTGTACATATCTGGATACGTTACAAAGGACAGAACTGTTGCAGTTGATACTGTTGCTAAAACGCACATGGTTCCGGATTTAAGGTGGATTCCACCCGAGACTTGTCTCAGCAAAGCGAATGCAAAGAGGAGGGTAGCGACCTGACCAGTTTTCCCGGTAAATATCGAAAGCAGGAGCGACAGGAAAATTATAAAGCCGGCATTTAAGATAAAAGATAGTGCATATTTAAGCCTTGCTATTGAAGCAGGATGTTCTGGCACGACATTCTTTATACCGACGGCTAAACTATAGGCTAATTTATCAATCATTTATTTTGTTGTCTCCTTCTTGTACGCGTAGTATAAGAAAATTAACGCGGCAATGAAGAAAAATATAATATGAATGACTGCATTGTTCACAAGTAGTATGTATCCAAAAGTCATTAATATTCCGATAGTCAATAAAGTAACTAAGAGCCTTTCATATTTACACTTCAGTTTGTTGTTCAAATCTTGAATGAATCCGAGTCTAAGAAAATTCAAGATGCTGGCAATGGCAAAATCAAAAATGGCTGTTAATGTTTGCAACAAATACCCTTTATACGGTACTGTTTGAACCTCTGAAATGGATAGATAGTCATTCGGTGTTACCCCAACTATGACGCTCTGGATCGTAGCAAAAACGAAGAAACCCACAACGGAAACGATTAAAGAAGCGAATATCGGCATCTTAATAATTGCTGTGAGCAAAAGGACAAATAAGAGAACTTGAATAACTGGTACAACATTCGATAGTGAAAATTCTTCCCTGAGAAAATAGCTTTGTAAATTCATAATTGTGATGATTATCAACGACGGGCCTACATGCCGGAAAAATTTGTAGCAAAAAATCTTGAGCATCAAGGCCAGGATCCCAAGGCCTTCAATTGTTGAAAACACCATGAAGCCAATGAATTCTACCCAGTTCCACTCCACATTAAACTCTCCCTCTCTCTCCCGGTTCTCTCCCGGTAATCCGAATCATACCCTCTCGGGTCACTAGCCAAACCTTACCGGATTTTCGAGCTTCATCTGGTTGGAATTTCCCCCGGTTACACCATTGCGTAACTGTGTTCTCTGATAGTCCCCATACCTCTGCCGCTTCTCGAGAGGAGAGGACCGAGTCAATAAGGGAATACCCTTTTTTAATGTCTCTAGTCATAAATCGCCATCTCCTTTTAAGAGGGCCGCTGTATTGTTTGCAATACAAATATACCACGGCCCTGTATTGTTTGCAATACAAAATTAAAATTTCTTCACCTGCCTTAAAGTGTCGAACATATAGTTTACATCGCTTCCGCAGCCGATTACTAGAAACTTAATTCCCTATTTCGCCCTCTTGATAAGATCGTCTACACTCCCCTGCATGACCCGGAAAGCCCGCTGCCCGACCGTGTACCGGCCCGCGCCGACAATCCAGACGTACGGGAACACCTTCTTTCCGGCTGGTTGCCACGCCGCTCGCTCCCACTCCCCGCTGAGAAAATACTTCTCGTACCGATTGAGCTTTTCGGTCATCTGCTTTTCGCTATACACGCTTCGCTGGATTTCGACGTACCACGGCGCGCCCTTCCAGATCGCAAAGACATCCGGCTCCGGAAGGCCTTTCCCGCCGAGCTTCGGTTCCACCTCAAACGCTCGGGGCGGCTCATGTCGGCGTAGCTCCCGGTAAAACTCAGCTATCGAGAGGAAGTGCCCGATCTTAGCGGAGTCCTTTTTAATGCCCGGGACCGGGAAGTAAACGTATTTGCGCCGCTCCTTGCTGCAGTTGATTAGCCCCTCCCGCCGTAGCCGCAGCAGCACATCATTGGCCGCTTTAATCGGCTCTTTCAGCCCGGCGAAGTGGAGTTCCGCCACATCATCCCGCGTGAGGCAGCGGAAACGCTCCAGGTCGGCAATTATCACTTTATCTCTTGGTGTCAAAACGGCAACACCCCAAACTCAATATCGTCGTCTCCCGGCTCCTCGGCGGCCTCTAGGAGCGTTGGGTAGCTGTTCCCGCTGTTATCACCCTCGCCGACCGCCTGCGGCCGCTTATGTGGCTCGAGCAGTGCTTTTGCACGGGGGATATCGAGGTAAGGTCCCTGCACATACCGCCAGCCGTCGAGTTTAAACACCGCGCGCCCCTTCTGGCTCTGCTTGATATCCGCCGCTTCCCCGCTGCCGATCGTAATCCGGCTGTTGATCTCGTCGGAGTGGCGGAAGGCCAGCCGGACCGTCAGGTTATTCTTCAGCTTGCCGTCAAGCACGTCGGCGTCCGGCCGCTGCATGGAGAGGATGAGGAAAACGCCCAGCGCCCGACCGATTGCGCTTATCTCTTCGATGCTGTCCATGAGGTCCTTTTCCTTCTTCAGCAGCGCGACCTCATCGATCGCCAGCACGATGTACGGCGGCCGCTGCAGCTCCGGGAGGTCGTTGATATTTGCTAGCCCCTCTTTATCGAGCAGATCGCCGCGGCGCCGCATCTCCTTCCGGATCCGGAGCGTGGTCTTATGCAGCTCGTGCGCTTCAATCATGACCTGGTCGGCATTGTCCCGGAACAAGTGGAACTCGGAGCGCTTCAGGTCCGCGCAGAAGAGCTGCAGCCGGCCGGCGCACGTCTTAAGCATCGTGGTCAGGATAGAGCGAAGCGCGACCGACTTCCCGCTGCCGGTTTCGCCGGCAATAAGCAAATGCGGGTGCTCCGTCATGTCGTAGAACTCATCGCCGTGACGGCTCCGGCCGACGTAAATCGGCAGCCGCAAGCCCTCCACGCGCGCGCCGATCGTCTCGAAGTCGTAATCGTACTGCACAACGTCCAGATTGTAGGCGGTCAGGGTAAACGTCTTTGCGGTTCCGGCCAGATCGACGTGCTCGCCGAAGGCCTGCTGAAAGAGCCATTCCTTCTTGCGGACCGCGGCCGGATCGAGGCCATCCGGAAGGGTGAACACGACCTGCAGGCAATCTTGGTATATGCTCACCCGGTTAATCAGCGGGAACTTCAAGATTTCCTTTCCTTTGCGACCCTTGAGCTTTTTGCAGAGCTCCCCGTCTTGAAACAGCTTCCGCACCTTCCGGCGGATAGCCGGCTCCGGCATGGTCCGCCACGTCGTCCACACGACGTAGGAGCTCGCTGCGATACCGGCCAGCTTGGCGGCCGCCAGGATACTGATGGCCATCTATGACATCTCCTTTCTACCAGAGCAAATAATCCGGATATGACCCCGGAAATTACTGCGGTATCAATACCTCGGTAATACAAGCCAAAACGCTGAAAAGAACAGCAAATCAAAATTTGTTTAAATGATTCGGAGACGTTAGTCAACGAAGAAATTTAGAAGGGTATGAGCAAGATCGCCGGAAACGCGAGCGGAGAATAAATGGCAAGCATAGGCACCCAGCGCCCCGGCGATGCCGACGAGCGTCCAGCCGGCAAGGTCGATGATGTAAACCTTCATGATGTCTTTGCCTCCTTCAAGAGCTTCGAGCCTTTTGCAACGATGCGATAAGACCGCGGCCGGTCGGTCATGATTTTATAGGCAATCCAGCTTCCGATCACATAATAGCGGTAAGCCGGGAATGCGATGTATGTTGTGACTGCCGCGGCGGCCAGCAGGATTTTGACGGGTTTCATTTCGAACAACTCTCCTTTCAGATGTACACCCCGAAAAACGCCGCTGCGTGTCGAAGCCCTTCCCACCAAAAGTCGAGCGCGACATACGCGCAGCTGACCCAAGACGCAATCTTAACGAACATCACCTTATTGCCGTGGCCGTTTTCCTCCATCAGCATTGCGACAAATTCACTGCCGATCGCGATGCCGGCAACCTTAAAAGCCGGAGCCAATACGCCCATTTCCATAATCGATCATCCTCCTCAAATGAACCCCACAGGGTTGAAGTCTTCCATCAAATCTACCGCCGGCGCCTGCGTGATCGGCCGGGACGGGGCCGCGCCGCCTTCCATATCCCGCTGAATCAACCGTTTCAGGTATCCGGACCGGTTTGTGCGGCTGGTAAGCCATTCATGCATCCGCGCCTGGTCCGGGTCCAGAATGTTGAAGCAGACCGGCACCTTTCGAATGTCTTTAGCCATAAAACTTCCTCGCGATCATGTAGAATGCCCGGACGTTGGCCGTCACCGGATCCGGAATGACCTCCGCCGCCGGAAAATACTGCTGCAGGAAGCCCAGTAACGCCTCCGCTCCGCCGCCGCAGAGATAAACCCTATCATCCCTCTTCCAACCCCCTGCGATCGCCTTGCGGGCAATCTGACGGGCAAATGCGAGCGGTCCGGCCGCGCGTAGCGTCTCAAGCCCCTTCGACAGCGTGAAACTGCCCAAATCGTTAAACTGCCGGTCGATCAGCGTGCCGAAATTGACCGTCCCGCTGCCGATGTCGAGAACGCGAACCACGCCGCCCCCGGGCACCAGCAAGCCGGCAGAGACGCCCTCCGCCGCCACCTCGCAACGCTGAATGACGATGATGCGCCGCTGGCCGTTGACCGTAATGTCGTGCCGCGCCTGCAGCATTTGCTTGATTGCCCCCTTCTCCCCGGGCGTGTGCGTTTTGATTGGCTGGCCCACAATGATCTGCGGCGCCGGAGCCGTGCAAAACTGGTGTAATGCAAGCAATACACGCAGCAGGGCCTCCGGATGGGCTTTGGTGTCGCCTTTCTGGCTGTCCGCGCAGTCACTCTCCCGCTGCGCCAGCGTGCCGGCGAAGCCGCGCTCGCCGTTATACGTCCATTCGAAGTCGTATGGGCCGTTGCTCTCCATGTTCCGCTCCCGCCAGTCGTAGCTGATCGTCGAAGGGAACTGCCGGAGCTGCACGCCGTCATAGACCTTTGTCGTCGAGCCACCGGCGTCGATCGCTACAATGCTGCTCATGATGTCATCGCCTCCTGTCGTCACCCGTGGCGCCACCGAGGGCTGTTGAAGCCTGTCGGTTAACCACTGGTTATGTCACTAGCCTATGGCGACGGCTTGGGCAAGTTTCCTAACTCTCCGAGTTGGGCTTGTATATTTTTTGATAGATTCGTCCACCCTTTTAAGAGTTAGGAATATCGGACGAGGGTGAACGCGTATGTTTGGATTGGGAAAGCCAAGAAGTAAATTCGGGAAGTTCGTGGATTCAAATGGAATTTCGCACGGGGAGTTGGTGAAGCAAAGCGGAGTAAGCAAAGACACAGTTACAAAAGCTTGCAGCGACGATAATTATCCGTTGAGGGAAATAACGATGAACGCACTGGTGACTGCCGTAAGAAGGATTACGGGAAAGCTAGTGTACAAAGACGATTTTTGGACAATCGACAAATAGTAACAAGATTCGCGGAAGTGCTGTAGTAGAATGGTCATAATTCTATCATTGGGGAGGAAAATAGGTTGAAGAAAAAGATAATTGCTGCCGGGGTTGTCGCTTCACTTATGTTGGTTTCGGCTGGGATCGGTGCTTACGCGGCCACCAAAATGACGCTTGTCGTTAATGGCACCGTTGCTAAAGTAGATCCCAAAGTAATCGATGGAACAACTTACATTCCGGTCCGTGCCGCCGCAGAATTGCTGGGGGCAACAGTCGGTTATGACAATAAAACCAATACTGTCACGATTACGAGCAAAGGGGCATCGGATTCAACAACCCCTAGCGCCACGACGAATTCCAAAAGCTCACCTGCAGCGATCGGCGCGAAAGTGACTTATAAAGTGGAGGATATTCTCGATAATTATACTGCGGAGATTAAAGTAGAAAGTGCTACTCGCGGGGCATTGGCGTGGGAATTAATCAAAGGGGCAAACCAGTTCAATGAAGCGGCACCAGACGGATACGAATATTTACTCGCCAAGATTTCTTTTAAGGTCGTAAGTAACGAGAAGGCCGACGCATCTGTACATGTAGGACCGTCAAGTTTCAACTTGGTTTCTTCATCAGGCAAGGAGTATGATTCTGCATCTGTCGTAGAACCGGAGCCAGCGCTTGATACTAACTTATACGCTGGTGCATCGGCAACAGGATGGGTTGCTTTCCTGGTTGAAAAGACTGATAAAGCTCCATTAATTTCATTCGGTACGAAATACGACGGAACTGGCGGTGCATGGTTTAAAACTTCTTAAACAAAAAAAGCCCCGCAAGCCAACAGGCCGCGGGGCTTCGTCGTTAAATCAATCCTTTTCGATGCATGACGGTTAAAACGCGATAAAAGTCATAGCTCCCACCGTCGACCGTGTCTATAATGCCGGCATTCTTGGCCGCCACGACGGCGCTTTCTGCCCAACTTGGCATCTTCATCGACGCTTTAGACTCCAAGGCCTCGACCTTGGTCGCTAGAACTTTGTTTTCGGTGATTACTGAATCAAGCAGCGCTCTTTCCTCTTTAGTCATGGGTTGATCCTCCTCTTCGGGTTTATCGAATATCCAATACTGCCCGGCCTCTTTCCGGAATACCGATTCCTTGGCCGTCACCTTGCCGTCATTGCGGACGCCCTGATCGACCAGCCCGTCGGCGCCGTACTTCGTATTGTCGTGGTTCGGGTCGAGTACATCGATCCAGTTGACGCCGTCACTTTGGTTTACATCAACCAGCAGAATGAAGTGGCCGCCGCCGGTAAAGTGCCCCGGCCGCATTGATGCGACCACCAGTTTCCCCGCCGCGAGCGCAACGAGCACCTGGTCGAGGCTCCCCGTCTGAATGACTTCAAGGCCGTACTGCTTGGCGATGCTGGCGAAGAAGCCCCATGCCGTGCCGCTGTTAGCCGTCCGGTATCCGTTTGCGACGGCGTAGGCGGCGGCCGCTGGCGGGAGGAGTTCTTTGCCGGTCAGCGAGCTGATCGCCATGGCCGCACATGTCGGGCCGCATGCAGACGTGCCGATCGTCTGCGTCTTGTCGTTCCGGATGGAGTACAGGATGTTCTTCCACCGCGGGTCCTCTTGGCTGTAATAAACCAGGCTCATTGTTGTTCTCCCACGGCGGCGGCCGCTTGCTGCTTAGCCTTGTTGTAATCCTGAACCGCCTTCTCGACGGCCGCTTGAATCTCCAACAGGCTTAATTCGATCCCATAACCTTTAGTACGCTCATTTACATAATCGATAGCCGCCTCCAGCTTTTGCGGTCCGCCACCGGAGATGTATGCCGACTCAGCAAGCGCCGACGCTTCTTGTGCCAGCCGGTGCAATATCTCCCGCTGTTGGACCGTAGTGCGCGCCTCGAGCCAAGTCGATACCTTCCCTTTCAGAACGGCAACAGCACCCAGTACGGCGGCCACCAGCACGCCGATTACAGCTTGAACGATCGTCTCCACATACGGTTGAATCAATTCCATCATCACAAAATCATCCTTTCAAATTTGATTAGTTTGTGAACTTCCAAATAAGACCGACGGCGGAAATAAATAAACCGATCGC